>NZ_JBBMEY010000047.1:0-12429 GCF_040096285.1 Ruminococcoides intestinihominis
CCACCACTTCGTGGTCCCCCTTCCTTTACACAAGGAAGGCTGGATGGTTTCTATTAATTCTAAATATCTACCACATAACAAGGCAAGTTCTAGCACCACAAACCCCAATTTATCAAATTTATCTTTACCCACAGACAAAATTGAAAAAACCCAATTTATCAAATTAATCTTAACGCACAATCAAAATTGAAAATAAAAATTCCATAAATAACCTTATAATTTTTGGCATAGTCAATATTTACTTACAGATAATATTAGTGGGTGTTATATCCATTAATTTAGAAAGGAAATGTTGATATATGAAAGCCACAGGTATTGTTAGGAGAATTGACGATTTAGGCAGAGTTGTTATACCTAAAGAAATTCGCAGAACACTGCGTATTCGTGAGGGTGATCCATTAGAAATTTTCACTGCTACTGATGGCGAAGTGGTTTTTAAGAAATATTCTCCTGTAGGAGAGTTAGGGAACTTTGCCACTCAGTATGCCGATGTACTGATGAGGGTTAGCCAAATGCCAACTGTTATTACCGACAGAGACCATGTTATTGCAGTATCCGGTGCAAGTAAAAGGGAATATCTTGAAAGGCGAGTTACCCAAAGCCTTGAGCGATATATGGAACAAAGAAGATGTTACATTGCTACAGAAACCAGCAACGGCGATACCTTTCCGGTAGAGGGCATTGACTCACCGGCAGGTATTATCTACCCTATTATTGCTTCCGGTGATGTTACCGGTTCGGTGTGTATGTTAGAAAGTGACACAGTAAAAATTCCAACAAATACTGAAGTAAAGCTCTGTCAAAGTGCTGCTGCATTTTTAGGTAAGCAAATGGAAGAATAGATTCTAATATCATTCTCAATTCTTTTTAATTAGCTTTTCTTCTTATTCAAACAATCTCAAATTTACAAAACCACAATCAAAATTAAAAATAAAAATTCTCCTTAATATGTATAGATAAGAAAAGGGCTATTGCTTTTGCAATAGCCCATAATTTTATTTAATTATCTATCGTTAGCATAAGAAACAAGTTTCTTTCTAGGAAGTGAGAATGCAACATTGTCTGCATGGTCACCGACTCTTTCAAATGCTGAAAGAAGTTCTAGGAAGATTGTACCATTCTCAGCAGTACAAAGGCCGTCATTCATACGCTTAATGTGGTTTTCTTTAAAGATGTTACAACAATCATCAAGTTCATCCTCAGTATCAACAACTGTTTCTGCAAGTGTTGGAGTTGCCTTTTGAGTGTTGAACATTTCAAAGCCACAGTCAATCATCTTAATTACAAGTGCATCCAACTGATGAAGTTCATTTAGTGCATCATCTGTAAAGAAGATTTTACTGTCAATCATTCTCTTTGTACATTCAGTAATATTTTCGGCATGGTCACCGATTCTTTCAAGATCCTGAATAGCCTTGTACATTACACCCATAATCTTTCTGTCTTCATCAACAATATCAAGACCATTAATCTTAACAATGTATCTTGTAATTTCGTGGGTTAGATAGTCGATTACCTTTTCATTCTTTTCTACCTTTTCGGTATAAGAAAGGTCACGATCAAAGAATCCCTTAATAGCCATATCGTAGCTTTTTCTTGCAAGTGAAGAAAGTCTTTCACATTCTCTTTCAACCTGACGAACAGCCATAGGGGGTGTTGTAAGGATACGGTTATCAAGATAAACAGTACCCATCTTTTCTTTCTCTTCTTCAAGGTCAGGAAGAATTAACTTTGTAATCTTCATAATCAAGCTTGAACAAGGAAGTAAGATAACTGTAATTGCAATATTAAAGATAATATGTGCTGCAGAAATCTGAGCAGCTACACCTACTGTCTTTGCAGGCAGGAAGTAGTTGATAATATCTGTAAATGGTAAGAACACTGCAACCAGTGTCATAATAATTGCACCAAAGCAACTGATTAATAAGTTAGATAGTGAAATCTGCTTAGCTGTACGGTTTGCACCAAGTGAAGATAGAATAGCAGCAGAACAAGCACCAACATTGAAACCAAATACAACAAATACTGCTTGGTCAAGAGAAGTAATAACACCGGCAGAAGCAAGTGCCATTAAAATACCAACAGAAGCTGATGAACTTTGGACAATACCTGTAAAGATAATACCGACAAATAATCCAAGTAGTGGGAAACTTAGCTTATCGGCAATACTTAGGAAAGCTTCACTCTCACCCATCCACTTTAGGTTTTCACTCATTAGTGAAAGACCTAGAAAAAGCATACCAAAACCGGCTGCAATCTGTCCGTAATACTTATAGTTATTTTTCTTGAAAAAGGTAATAACAATAGCACCAAGGAAAATAAATATAGGAACGAAAGATTTAATATCAATAGCCAGCAAAAGTGATGTAACGGTTGTACCAATCTTAGCACCAAACAAAACACCGATTGCCTGTCCAAATTCCATAAGTCCTGCATTAGCAAAACCAACAACCATAGCATCAGTTGCAGAAGAACTCTGAATAACACCTGTTACCAAAACACCAACAAGCATAGCAATAAACTTGTTGCTAGTAATTTTTTCTAGCAAATTACGAAGTTTGCTACCTGCTGCAAGTTCAAGGCCCTCACCCATATTTTTCATACCGATTAGGAAAAGGCCTAAACCACCAAGTGCCATAATCACTTTTAGCACAATACTGTAAGCATCCATAAAAGATACCTCCTACTGAAACTTGTTTTATAAACTCTTTATTTATATTTTATTGTTTCCAAAATACCCTAACTTAATTTTAACTTATACTATTGTCAATAATATTACTTAAAAGAATATTAAATAAAAATTAAATTTATGTTAAATCTAATAGTATATCCACTATATAAAATAGTTAATTTGACGAAAAAACAACCTCTTTCTAAGCAGAAGGAGGTTGTCTGTTCATATTTTAATAATAAAATAAAGTTTATATACTTTCCTTTGGTGTGACATAAACGGTCCTGTTGTTCACATAAATAACCATTCCCGGCTTTGCACCACTTGGTTTGCTGACATTTTTTACAATAGTATAGTCAACAGGAACATTGTCACTTTCCTTAGCTTTACTATTATATGCTGCTAGGGATGCTGCCTCAAGTATTGCAGTATCTGTTATTTCTCTGTTGTCACTAACAATAATTACATGGCTACCGGGAATATCCTTAGTATGTAACCACATATCGTAGTTTCTTGCAGTCTTTAAGGTTAATTTATCGTTTTGCTTATTGTTTCTGCCAACATAAATTGTAAAACCATCTGATGAAGTGTATTCCTTAGGTGGTAAAAGTTTTAACGCTTTGTTTCTGCCTTTAGGATTTCTGTTCTTTAAGTAACCCTCATCAACAAGTTCTTGTCTAATCTCAGTTAGTTCTCTTTCACTTTCTGCTCTGCCTAAACTTTCTTGTACTGCTGAAATATACTGAAGTTCAGCTTTAGCTTTGGCAATTTGAACAGTTAGCATTTCTTCCCTAGTTTTTGCTCTGCGATAATCTTTATAATACTTCTGAACATTTTGACTAGGATTAAGAGTTGGACTTAGCTTAATTCTTACAATCTTGTTGTTGTCGTAATAATCCTCAACATCAATGAAACTTTGACCTCTCACCATCTTGTACATATTAGCTTGTAGCAAGTCACCTTTCTTGCGAAGTTTATCTCTGTTTAAGCTATCCTTTAGTTCCTTTTCTTGTACTGCAATTTTTCTGCAAAGCTTATCCTGAATATTTGAACAAAGTCTTAGTAGGTCTTGACCTTTAACTTTCATTCGTTCAGCCTTGTCTCTTTCATAATAGAAAGAATCAAGCAAAGTAGAAAAATCAAGAAATCTCTTTTTACTTGCCATTTCTCCATACTGCATAATATCCATAAATGAAATATCAAATGGTTTGCCCTCAGGCTTAATCATCATTGTTGGTGACTTTTCCCCTGAAACAATATATTCCTTTAGCTTATCTACCTTTTCAATTAGCTTTAGCTTATCAATAACAGTTAGCTCTCTGTTGCTATCCACACCAACCATATACTCAAGTTCTCTCGTAATAATTGGTGACACACCTTGCATTGCAGAAAGTAATGCTTTTGATAGTCGCATTTCTGCCGGTGTGTTAATAGCCTTTTCTACAATATCTCTGCCACTACACTCAAGGATACATAGCTTATCTTGCTTTGGTGGCAGTTCATATTTAATATTTGGTAAAACTAATCTTTGGGTACTCATTGTAAAATCAACACGCTTTAGTGCATCAACAATATTATCATTTTCATCAATAAGGATAATGTTGCTGTACTTACCCATTATCTCAACACAAAGTGTTAGTTTAACCTTGTCCCCTAGTTCGTTAGTTGCAATAAAGTCAAGGAACATTATTCTTTCAAGTTCAATTTGTCTAACATCAACTAACTTTGCACCACCTAGTCTTTTTCTAAGTAGCATACAAAGCATTGGTGGTGTTGCAGGATTTTCAATAGAATGTTTTGTAAAGCAAATTCGTGGTGAATTTGCCCTTGAAGATACAAGTAACTTTTTGTTTCCGTTCTTTGTTCTAAGTGCAATTACAAGTTCATCTCTGTTAGGTTGATGAATTTGACTTACCCTAGCATCTAGAGCAACACTCTTTATTTCTTCCTTTACATAGTGCATCATTACACCATCAAAAGCCATAACTTCACCTGCTTTCTATATTCTAAAAATTCTTATTATTTATGATACTTTCCGTTACTGCTAATCTGAAAACCTCTGTAGATTTGTTCAGTTAGCATTACCCTTGCCATTTGATGTGGGAAAGTCATTTTGCCCATTGACATTTTGTAATTAGCAACTTTCTTCACTTCATCGGAAAGTCCCCAGCTACCACCGATTACAAAATTCATTGTGCTTTTACCGTCAATCTGTACATTGTCAATTAGCTTAGATAAATCCTCGGAAGAAATTATCTTTCCCTCAATACACATAGCTACTGTGTAGTCAGTTGGTTTAATCTTAGCAAGTATCGACTTTCCTTCTTCTTCAAGAATGTGGGTAATTTGCTTTTCGTTAGGGTCTTGATTAGTTTTACATTCACTAAGTTCAATAATTGAGAATTTGCAAAATGCACCTAGCCTTTTGCTATATTCCTTTATTGCATCAACCCAATATTTTTCCTTTAATTTTCCGATACAAATTATATTTACTGTTAGCATTAGAAGAGTATTACCTTTCCGTTATTTTCTACCGGTGCAACATCAAGTGTGTAGTCATAATCTCTCTTGTATCCCATAGAAGAAAGATAGTCCACACTTTCCTTTATTGCTAAAGATGGCATATTATTTTCTTGACTAAGGTGTCCCAGCACAACTCTCATAGTGCCATTCTTAATAATTTCAGGAAGTTCACTTGCACAACTTTCGTTAGATAAATGTCCATATTTAGACAAAATTCTTTCCTTTAGATAGTAAGGATAAATACCATTCTTAAGCATATTAACATCATGGTTGCTTTCAAGTACCAAAGCATCAACACCGTAAAAGGCATCTCTGATAACATCAGTCATAACACCAAGGTCAGTTGCAATCATAGCCTTTCTGCCATCGGAAGTAGTAATCTTGTAGCAACAAGGTTCATTTGCATCATGCATTGTAGGGAAAGATTCTATCATCATATCATCAAGTTCTACTTGACCGTTGATAACATTAGTTACTGCATTAGCTTCTAGGCACTTACCGTTAATAAGTCCATTCATAGTACCTTCGGTGGCATATACAGGTATATTATTCTTTTTTACAAGTACTCTAAGTCCTGAACAATGGTCCTTGTGTTCATGGGTAATAAAAACACCTTTGATTTTCTTAATATCAATATTGTTATCAGCAAGTGCATTCTCAATCTGCTTACAACTTCTACCGGCATCAACAAGTACACCACCTGCACCTGAACCTATGTAATAACTATTTCCTTTACTTCCACTAAACAATGGTATAATCTTTGCCACAATACTTCATTCCTTCTAAAAACTTCTATAAACAAAAATAAGGGGTACAAAAAGTACCCCTGAAAATTTTAATTAAACTGACTCTGCAAGTTCACCCTCAGGGTCATAAACTTTCTTAATATCAGCACCAAGTTGCTGGAACTTTTCAACAACTTCTTCATAACCTCTTTCGATAAAGTGAATGTTGCTGATAACAGTTGTACCGTCTGCTGTAAGAGCAGCAATAATCATAGCAGCACCGGCACGAAGGTCAGTAGCCTTAACCTGAGCAGGTTTTAGTGGTGTACCACCCTCAATAATTGCAAGTCTGCCCTCAACAGAAATCTTAGCATCCATTCTCTGAAGTTCACTGATATACTGATAACGGTTATCCCATACATTTTCATTGATGATACTTGTACCGTTACAAGATGTTAACATTGCAACAAACTGTGGTTGACAGTCAGTTGGGAAACCAGGATGAGGCATAGTCTTGATGTTACAACGAGTAAGGTTCTTACCTCTTGCATCAACAGTAACTGCTTCATCAAATTCTTCAATATCACAACCGATTTCTCTTAACTTAGCAGTAATAGAGTCAAGGTGCTTAGGAGTAATATTCTTAACAGTTACTCTGCCTCTTGTAGCAGCAGCTGCTGCCATATATGTTCCTGCTTCAATCTGGTCAGGAATAATTGAATAAGTAACACCGTGTAGGTATTCAACACCACGAATCTTGATAACATCAGTACCGGCACCACGAACATCAGCACCCATAGAGTTAAGGAAGTTTGCTAAATCAACAACATGAGGTTCTTTTGCACAGTTTTCAATAACTGTTAAACCCTCAGCCTTAACTGCTGCAAGCATTAGGTTGATAGTTGTACCAACTGAAACAACATCAAGATAAATGTTGTTACCCTTTAACTTACCTTCTCTGCACTTAATATCAATTGCACCATCAAGAATTTCATGGTCACAACCAAGTGCTTCAAAACCCTTTAGGTGTTGGTCAATAGGTCTAACACCAAAGTTACAACCACCCGGCAGCAGTACCTTTGCTTTACCATAACGGCCAAGTAAAGCACCAAGTAGGTAGTAAGATGCTCTCATACCTCTTACAAGGTCAGTAGTTGCTTCGTGAGTTCTGATATGTCTAGGGTCAATATCTAAAGTTGACTTATTTACTCTTTTAACAATAGCACCCATTTCTTTAAGGATAGTACCGATAAGTGCTACATCACTAATATTAGGAATATTTTCAATTCTACAAGGTTCATCACAAAGGATTACACCGGGAATAATGGCTACAGCGGCATTTTTCGCACCACTGATTGTTACCTCGCCATTTAAAGGCTTTCCACCATTTACAACAAATTTATTCAAAACTGCACACTCCAATTTCTCCAATTTTGGTTTATGCTTATATTTATCAAAAGTTCAAAAAATATAACAAGTTTTTAACTTTATTTTCTTAAATCTAAATATAATTAGCCCAAAGATATTTTACGGCTAATTAATATATTAACCCTAAATGGGTTTTAAGTCAATCGTTATTTAGGATTGTAACACTTTTTGTTGAAGTTGCACTCAAAATTTTTATTCTAAAAAATATTTTTAAAGAAACTGACTAGACCTGTAGTAAATTGTAACTTTGTTGTAATTATTTCTTTTAAAGAATAAACATTTGTTCTATTTTCTTTTAGAAAATTATCCTACAGAATTAAACTACATTAATTTACATAGTTTTCATATGAATTAAAGATATTACTACAATCTTGTAATCAATCTGTACCCCAATACTTTCTGTCAAGTGTTCTGTACTGCAAAGCCTCTGCAACATATTCACCTTTGATTACTTCACTGTTGTCAAGGTCGGCAATAGTTCTGCTAACCTTTAAAATTCTGTCATATGCTCTAGCTGACAATCCTAGGCTATCAAAGGCTTTTTCCAGTATTTTGTCAGCATTTTCATCGGTGATACAATATTTCTTCAGTAATTCACTTGTTAGGTGAGCGTTACAAGTAATGCCTGTACCTTTGTACCTATCAATCTGTATCTGTCTTGCTTTATTTACTCTTTCTCTGATTTTCTCAGAGGACTCACCTTTTTCTTTGGCAGAAAGTTCACTGTAATCTACCGGTGGAACTTCTATGTGTATATCTATTCTATCCAATAATGGACCGGATATTCTATTTAAATAATTTTGAATACTGTGAGGTGAACACCTGCATTTCTTAGTAGGATGGTTGTAATATCCACAAGGACAAGGGTTCATCGCTGCAAGTACCATCATTTTTGCCGGATATGTATATGAACCGTTTACCCTAGAGATTGTTACCTTACCATCCTCAATAGGTTGTCTAAGTCCCTCAAGTGTTTTCCTTGAAAACTCAGGAAGTTCATCAAGGAACAATATTCCGTTATTAGCTAGGGTAATTTCACCGGGCTTTGGAATATTGCCACCACCTGTTAAAGCTACAGGTGAAGCAGTATGGTGTGGACTTCTAAAAGGTCTTGTATTAATTAATGAAACACCCTCCGGCAATTGTCCTGCAATAGAAAGCACCTTTGATGTTTCTATTCTTTCGGCAAATGTCATCTTAGGTAAAATCCCCGGTACTCTCTTTGCAAGCATACTTTTACCTGAACCGGGAGGTCCGATAAGCAAAACATTGTGACCACCGGCTGCTGCAATCTCTAAGGCTCTCTTAGCCTCATACTGACCGCATACATCAGAAAAGTCCGGATAATTTTCATTTTCTTCTACATCTGCATTTTCAAATTCTACAGGTTTTATTTTTTCCATTCCATTTAGGTGAGCTACAAGCTGATACAAATTTTTTACAGGATAAACATTTATCCCTTGTACAACTGCTCCCTCTTTTGCATTTTCATAAGGAACATAAAGGTTCTTTATGCCTTCTTCCTTAGCTTTAATAGCCATGGGAAGAACCCCATTGACTCTTCTGATGTTACCGGAAAGAGAAAGTTCACCGATAAAAGCAGAGCTTTTTATGTCTGCATTTATCTGTCTAGTAACAAGTAAGAGAGCAATCATTATTGGCAAATCATAAAGTGGACCTTCCTTCTTTATATCTGCCGGAGCAAGATTTACTGTTATTCTTTGGTCCGGAAAGACAAAACCACAGTTATGAATTGCACTTCTAACTCTATCTCGACTTTCCTTTACTGCCGTATCAGGCAGCCCTACCATTTCAAAAGCTGGGAAACCTTGTGAAATATCTGCTTCTATTGTTACTAAGAAACTTTCCATTCCTATTGTACCCAAGCTAAGGCAACTTACTACCATTATATATCACTTCCAATATTTACTATATATTAATAAGAAGAACAATACTTTTCATTATATACTTAATAATATCATATATTAAAGGGAATAAAAAGACATTAAGTGACAAAATACTAAATATTTTTATGAATTCTGCATAATAATAAAAAATATTAGAAAATATTTTATAGAAATATATTAAAATATCATTGACAAATCAACATATTAAGGGTAGAATAAGATTTAAACACAGATTACGGCGAGGTTTTTTGATGATGTGTAGTCAAAACGAAAATACCCTTATTCAAAATGCAAAATGTGGCGACAACCTTGCTTTTGAAAAACTTTCTTTCCGTTATCTTGGTTTAATTCACAAACTGAGTAACCAATACAAAGTAGAGGGTTATGACACTAATGATTTTGTTCAAGAGGGATTACTGGCACTTTTATCAGCAGTAAAGAGCTTTGAGCCTACTCATTCTATTAGTTTCAAGAATTACGCTTTGCTTTGTGTGAAAAATCGTTTTAGAACCATTGTAAAGAAGTCCCAAAGGGACAAGGCTATTCCAATGTCAAGTACAGTTCCTTTTGATGAACAACTTGATGTTACTGACCACACTGCAAATCCTGAAAACCAAGTCTTAAACGAAGAACGATTTGCATTGCTACTAGAAAAAGCTAGAGATGTTCTTTCCCAAAAAGAGTACAAGGTACTTACCTACTATATAAATGGGTACTCCTATATGGAAATTTCAGAAAAACTAGGTATTGACAAAAAGTCTGTTGACAATGCCCTTTCAAGAGCGAAAAAGAAGTTACTCTAAAAAATTCACTTATGTGAAAGAACAAGAGAGGTAAAACCTATGTACGAAGATAAGACACTTATTTGTAAAGATTGTGGCAATGAATTTGTTTTTTCTGCCGGTGAGCAAGAATTTTATGCTGAGAAAGGTTTTGTAAATGAACCTCAGCGTTGCAAAGCTTGTCGACAAGCAAGAAAACAAGCTGTAAAGCCATCAAGAGAAATGCACAAAACTGTATGTGCAAGTTGTGGTGGCGAAGCAGTTATTCCATTTAAGCCAATGGAAGGCAAGGACTACTACTGTAGCGAATGTTTTGCTAAAAGAAAAGAACAAGGTCTTGCATAATTAACTTAAAAAGAAAAAGGATAGTTATATATAAGCACTCTAGCCGTTACGGTTAGGGTGTTTTTCTTTTACTTTTGGTTATAATAAAAGTAAGGAAAATAAGAATATACATAATAGAAAAGACTTTTATTATAAAAAAATATGTGTTATAATGTAGAAAAATTTTGGAGGTAATTAATTATGACTATTGATAAAAATTCTATTATTGGCGATGTACTGGACAGCTATCCTGAAACAGCTGAATTCTTTATGGAAATCGGTATGCACTGCCTAGGTTGTCCTCATTCAAGAGGCGAAAGCATTGAAGAGGCTTGTTATGTTCACGGTACAGATGCTGATGAACTAATTGCAAAGATTAAGGCTGCTATCGGTCAATGATTTTAACTGAAAGACTACAGACTATTGCCACAATGGTGGATAAAGGTAGTGTAGTTGCCGACATAGGCACAGACCATGCGTATCTTCCGGTTTTTCTCATTCAGCAAGGAATTTGTGGAAAAGCCTTAGCTTGTGACATTAATCCTTTGCCACTTGAAAAAGGAAACCAAAACATAATCTTCAACCATCTACAAGATAAGATTGAAACAAGACTTTGTGACGGTCTTAACGGAATAGGTGAAGATGAGGCTGATACCTTTATTATGGCAGGTATGGGTGCTGATGTAATTATTCACATACTTTCTTCTTGTGAATATATAGCTAATGAAAAGTACACTCTTATTATTCAACCGATGACAAGGTACTATACCTTAACTCAGTGGCTATATAAAAATGGTTTTGAAATCAAAGAGCAGAAATGCACTCATGAAGGCAAAAGACCATACACAATAATGAAGATAAAATATACCGGCAAGAAAACACCTTACACAGAAAGTGACCTTTATCTTGGCAGTATGGATACAAGTGATGAAGAATGTAAAATTTTCTTATCAAATGAAATCCGTAAGTTAAACAAAAGAGTCCTTGGTGAAAAAGGTCTTGAAGAAGTTATCAATGTATTGGAGGAAAAGGTGAATGACAGTAAATGATATTTTTGACTATACTGAAAGTTTTGCTCCTATAAATACTTGTGCAGACTTTGACAACTGTGGTATTCTTGTTGGTGACAAAAACCAAACTGTAACTAAAGTTCTTGTTGCCCTTGACATAACATCTTCTGTTGTTGATGAGGCAAAGGAAATAGGTGCTGAATTAATAATCAGCCACCACCCTATTATTTTTGCACCACTAAAAAAGGTTAGCAAAAACAGTGTTGTGTATAAATTAGTTGAAAATAATATTTCAGCTTTATGCCTACACACTAACCTTGATATTTCACCCATCTTTGGTGTAAACACTTGTCTTGGTGATGCTTTAGGTTTACAGAACGGTAAATTCATTGATGGCACATATGCTTATATTGGTGAAATCAACAAGCCACTTTCAGCAAAAGAATTTGCAAAGCAAGTTAAAGAAAAGCTAAACTGCAAAGGTTTAAGATATACCGACAAAGACAAGGTACAGAAAATTTGTGTATCTTCAGGTGCAGGTGCTGAGGAAATCTTCACTGCACTTGACAATGGTTGTGACCTATTCTTAACAGGTGAAATGAAACACCACTTACTGATTGAGGCAATGGAAAAAGATATTGCTGTTGTTGAGGTTGGACACTTTAAATCAGAAGATGTGGTTATCGCCCCTCTTGTTGAAAAGTTAAGTCAGCAGTTTCCTGATGTATCTTTCACCAAAGCAAAAGCAGTTATTGATAATGTTGAGTATTTATGATTTTTAGTTATTTAATATTAAATTTTAGTTTTTGATTAATGCACTCAATAACAGTAATTAATGATTGTAAATTAAAAACACTTGCATTTTAATTCAACTTTCTATAACAAATTATCCCTAGGTTCTCACCTAGGGATTTTCTTTTTATAATAATATAATGTTGTGTACTATGTCCTTTCTCTCCTAAAAATTAGTGTTTGTGGGGGCAAGTAGGTAGTAACAAATTTTAGCAAATAAGGCTCCCTTGTGTAAAGGGAGCTGTCGCTCGTAAATTGGAAGAATGA
>NZ_JBBMEY010000048.1:0-12285 GCF_040096285.1 Ruminococcoides intestinihominis
TGCATAGTTTTGTTTTCTATCAATCATTTATCTAACTTAATACTATTCATTATTTTTGGTTGCTTACTTTTTGCGAGGGGATTTGATGAGTTACTTTAATTCTGATGTGTAACCTTCAAGCGTGGTAGGAAACTTCCTCTATGCATTAGTAAGTTGGGGGAGTTAATATTATTTAGTTTTATCAGTTTAATAGTCTTATGTGTTAGAGTAGCAATAGCTACTCTGTTTTTGTTTATCCCATAGAATCCAACTGGGCTCGAAGGTGAGTTTTTTAATTTGCATAGTTTCGTTTCCTATCAATCATTTATCTAACTTAATACTATTCATTATTTTTGGTTGCTTACTTTTTGCGAGGGGTTTTCATCAGTTACTTTAATTCTGATGTGTAACCTTCAAGCGTGGTTGGTAGTTCCCTCTAAGCTAAAGTAAGTTGGGGAGTACTTTAATTTGATTTTTTAATTACATCTTTCTTTTTTATTCTAGGTGACTATTATCTCCGCATTCACATTTTATCTAGAGAATACTATCTACCGTGACAATCCATCCGTCAGCATTCGCTGACACCTTCCTTTACACAAGGAAGGCTTTTGTTTGTGCTAATTTTTAATATCTACATAGGGCAAAGTAACTATCTGAAGATTAGTTTGCTCGGTCCACCAATGTTGGACCCTACAACGGTAACTCAAAATATTTTTTATACTTTCTAGTTAGAAATAATGGATAGTTTCTTCTATGATGATATTTTAAACAAGTTTAAAATATTAAACACTCCTTTGTTACCATTCGGTGATACTTTTTCTGCGAAAACGGCAAACCCTTTATCCCTACTGGACATTTCCCTTAGTAAGGGAATATCTCATGGAGAGAAGTTTTTTTATCTGTGCAAATTTCAAATATCTACATAGGAGAAGTTCTGATTAGAGAAAATTTGTTTCAAGGTATCAGTTGAGTAATTGTCAAAGTAAACCAGTTATAGGTGAAGTTTGATTTGATAATATGAACTTTGAGAAAGTTTCATATAATAAATTTTGCTGAAAAACCCTACACCTTTGAACCTTAATTTCATAAATTTTAATTTATTTTTTGTTGCTAAAAATTTTGATTTTCTGATATAAGTCCCATTTTTGGCATTGCGTTATTTTTTTAGAATGATAAAATATAGGTAAGATAATATTTATTTGCTTTTTATTAATGTTTACATAAGCTGATTTTACATTATTTTTAACGATAGTTAAGGTGTTTGTATGTACGGTGAAATATTTAGGAAAATATATTGAACTTGGTGCTAAAAATGATTATGTAAACGGTAAGAAACTTATCAGTAAGTTATTTGCTGTTACTCCTGATTGGTCGGGTTATTTAGAAAAACAGTAAAAAGAATTAGCTAAAGAAATTAAGAAAATATTAGTTGATATTGAGCATTTGCTTTAGATATGTTTTATTGCTACATTAGGTATTTAATGTAATTATAGAATTCTGAATTTAAAGGGTGATGATAATATGAAAGTAAAATATATAGGTGAGATTAGCCACCCATTAGAACTTATTAACGGCAAGGTATATGAGCGTCTAGGTGAAGAAGGACCTTTTTATAGGGTTATTGATGAAACTGATGAGGATTATTTGTATCCGAAAGAGGAATTTATTGTTGTTGAAGATTAAGTATATAGGAGAAACCGATTTTTTAGTGCTTACTCATAATATTATATATGATGTAATTTCTATTGAAAAAGAATGGTATAGAATTATTGATGACAGTGGTGAAGATTATCTTTATCCACCTGAATTATTTGAAATTGTTGAATCATAAAGGGTGAATATTAATATGACAGAAGAATTTAATAAATTTTTGAAATGGTCATATCTTGACCATAATTGTAGCCGTAGAATAGAGCCTGATGCACCGAAAGAAATAAAGATTGAGGCTAAGAAAGCTGATAAAGATTATTTTAAGAGAACCGGTAGGCATATGCTTAAGATTGATTATTAATTTTTATCTATTATTTTTATAGAAAAATTAATAATCGAACTATTGACAACAGAAGAGAATATTGAATCGATATGAACAATGAAAAATCACTAATAGAAAAATTGCAAAGTGGTGATAAAATTATTTGTCTAGAATGTAAGAAGGATTTTTATATTTCTGCAACTAAAGATATTAGTAAATCATTAGAATTTTATTGTCCAAACTGTAAAAGTATTGTAAGGTTCACACCTAATATTTTGGTTTTGTAATTGAGGTAATGTTATGACAGGAAAATTTGATAAGTTTTATATATGGATGACACCACCAAAGAATGGCTTTAGAAGTATAAAGAAAGATGCACCGGAAGAAATAAAGATTAAGGCTAAGAAAGCTGATGAAGATTATTTTAAGAAAACCGGTGGGCATATGTTGAAGATTGATTATTAATTTTATAGAGGTATTATTATGACAGAATTAAGCGATATTGATAGACTTAGAAAAGGTGAAAAGATATTGTGTCATACTTGCCATAAACATTATTATGATGTTTCTTATTCAAAGAGAGATTTTGTGAATTATTTTCATTGTGAAGACCCTAATTGTAAGGGCTTTGTGCATGAACAGAAAAATATAATGGTTGAATAATAAGTGAATTCCTATTATAAAAGAGTGGGCTATATTGATGGATAACAAAAGAAAAATTATTGATGAATTCCAAGTACTAAATATAGGGTAATTGTAGTTGAGTCAATTCCTAATATTGTTTTTGATAAAGTGAAGATTAATGGACAAATATATGAGTGAGTCCCAACTTCCGATATGAAAAATTGTGTTGTATTTTTATATGATGGTAATGATACTTTCCTAAATTGTGAAGTAGAATTTATATTATAAAAGTAGGTGCTTTATGACAAAAAATAAATAACTTTTAGTGATATTAACTATTTAAAAAGCAAAAAATCCTCTACTAACTATTAACTTAGTTTGGTAGGGGAAATTTTTTTGAAAAATTTAAAATAAATGCACTTTTTTTGCAATATAAATCGTTTTATATATGTGTAGAGTAACTTTATATTATATAGATTTTATTCAATATTTTACCACTGATAATGACGATAAATATATAATATTCTATGTTTTATAACAATATTGTAAGATAAGGTTATTTTTTAACCAGTTTTATTGACATAATTTGTTTTTTAAAATAAAATAGGTAAGGTAACGAGAGGTTTATAAGTCGAATGTTGTAAATTTTATGGAGGAACATAATGAAAAATGTGTTAGAATTTTTTGAACATACAGTTGAAAAATTTCCTAATAAAGTCGGCTTTACTGATGAAAACAGATGTTCTACTTTTTCAGAAACTATGGAAAAGTCAAAGAAAATCGGTACTTCACTTTTACAGTATGGCAACAGAAAAGCAGTAGCAATTTTAATTGATAAAAACTGTAACTGTATTGACAGTATGTTGGGTACACTTTATGCCGGAGATTTTTATGTTGTTGTGGATGTTCATTCACCTAAGGATAGAATTATAAACATTCTTTCTTCACTTGATGAACCTATTATTTTAACCGATAATTCTTCTTTACAGTTGGCTAATGAGGTTAGCAGTAATGAAACAATAGTTGTCTATGAAGAGGCTATTGAAAATACTGTTGATAATGATGGTCTTGATAGCGTTAGAAGTAATATGATTGATATGGATATTGCCTATATCCTATTTACAAGTGGTTCAACAGGTATGCCTAAAGGAACTGTAATCAGCCACAGAGCCTTGATTAGCTATATTAATTGGGTAACTGAAGAATTTAAGTTTGATGAAAATACTTCATTTGGTAGCCAAACACCACTATACTTTAGTATGTCAGTTACCGACTTTTATTCTACAGTTAAGTGTGGCTGTACTTACAACATTATTCCAAAGAAGTATTTTTCTTTCCCACTAAATCTTGTGAATTACTTAAATGAAAAGAAAGTCAATACAATTTATTGGGTACCTACTGCAATTTCAATTCTTTCTAACTGGAAGGTGTTTGATGTTGCAAAGCCTGAATATTTAAGGACTGTACTTTTTGCCGGTGAGGTTATGCCAACAAAACAACTTAACTACTGGATAAAAAGTCTTGATAATGATATTATATATGCAAACCTATTTGGCCCAACAGAAACAACAGATATTTGTACTTTCTATAGAGTAAACAGGGAATTTGCAGATGATGAAAGTTTGCCTATCGGTATTCATTGTGATAACTGTCAGGTGTTTATTGTTAAAGAAGATGGCACAGAGGCCGGTGTTGATGAAGAAGGTGAGCTTTATGCTCGAACAACCTTTATGGCTGATGGTTACTACGGTAATCCTGAAAAGACTGCTGAGGCTTTTGTACAAAATCCACTTAACAAGTATTATCCTGAAAGAGTATACAAAACCGGTGATATTGTTAAGATGAATGATAAGGGTGAGATTATATACATTTCTCGTAAAGATTTTCAGATTAAGAGAAGTGGTTACAGAATCGAACTTGGAGAAATTGAGGCCGGTGCAAACAGTGTTGACGGTGTAAAGGGTTGTGCTTGTATCTTTAACAAAGAGGATAACTGCTTGGCACTTGTTTATGAAGGAAAATCAAAAGATAGTGACAAGGTTATGGATGCAGTAAGGAACAAAGTTCCATCATATATGTATCCTGACAAAATTATCAGAGTCAAGGAACTTCCTAAAAATGCTAACGGAAAAATTGACAGAAACTATCTTACTAAAAATTATAAAGAACTTTAAGGAGAATTATTATGGAAACAGTATTAGAAATTTTAGCAAAAGTAAAACCAAATGTAGATTTTAAGAATGCAACTGCGATTGTTGATGACGGACTACTTGACTCAATGGATATTGTTATGCTTGTTGGTGAGCTTAATGATGAATTTGACATTGAAATTCAGGTAACAGACCTTGTACCTGAAAACTTCAATACAGTTGATGCTATTGTAAAAATGGTAGAAAGACTAGAGGATGAAGACTAATATATGGAAATTACTTCCCTTGTCTTTTTAGCATTTGTTAGTGTAACTTTTGTTGTATATTACTTAATTCCTAAAAAGTATCAATGGGTAGCGTTGCTTAGCGCATCACTACTTTTCTTTGTTACTTCAAGTGCATTGCTAACCTTATATATGCTGTTTACTACTGCAGTAATATATTTTGGTGCAAAGGGAATACAAAAATACAAAGATGAATTTGCTAAAAAGAAAAAAGAACTTCCAAAACCTGAACGAAAAGTACTGAAAGAACAACTAAAGAAAAAGCAGAAGAAAATTCTGATTCTTTGTGTTGTAGTTGTAATTGCAGTTTTGGTTTTGACAAAGTACTGCAACTTCCTTGGTGGTATTGTCAACGGAATTGCAAGTATTTTTACTTTAAAAGATTTATTACCTGAGTTTAATATTTTGTTGCCACTTGGTATTTCTTACTACACACTAATGTCTGTCAGTTACATTACCGATGTGTACAGAGGTACTATTAAAGCAGAAGTTAACCCACTAAGGGTGCTACTGTTTGTTTGTTATTTTCCACATATTGTAGAAGGTCCTTTCGACAGATACGGTGACCTTGACAAGCAGTTTAGAACACCTCATAAGTTTGATTATGACAAGATAAGGCGTGGTGCTATTCTTGTAATGTACGGTTGTTTTAAGAAACTAGTAATTGCCGACAGAATAGGATTTTTCCTACCTAAAACATTTGTAAAGATAGATAACTATTCCGGTACAGCAGTATTTATCGGTATGGTACTGTATACTTTTCAGCTATATGCAGACTTTTCAGGTTGTATTGATATTATCAGTGGTGTGTCTGAAATGTTTGGCATTAAGGTTGCAGAGAACTTTAAGCAACCATTCTTCTCAAAGTCTATTGATGAATTCTGGAGAAGATGGCACATTTCCCTTGGTGCATGGCTAAAGGAATATGTGTTCTATCCTGTCAGCCTTTCAGGTCACTTTAAGAAGGTAAATACCTTTACAAAGAAACATATCAAAAGTCAGCATATTGTTGGCTTTATCACAATAGCCTATACATTGTTATTTGTGTGGTTCTGTAACGGCTTGTGGCATGGTGCAAGTTGGCTATATATTGTTTATGGACTTTACTACTATGTACTGATGATGCTGGGTAAATTTACCGAACCTTATACAGATAAACTGGCTAAGAAGCTACATATTAATAAAGAAAGCAAAGGCTACTCTGTATTTCAGGTTGCAAGAACAGTTGTTATTGTAAATGTTGGTATGCTACTGTTTAGAAGTAGCACACTTGTTGAATTTGGCAAACTGTTTGGCAAAATGTTTACTTCAATCAACTTTATGGATTTTTGTTCAATTATAAAAATCCAAGACGGTATTATATTAGCCGTTGGGTTTGTGGTTATGTTACTGGTTGGCATTATTAAGGAAAAAGGCATTGATATTCGTATGTGGCTAATCGAACATAACTTTGTTATCAGATGGCTTGTTTATTACTTCTTGTTGTTCTCAACTATTATCCTTGGTGCTTATGGTATTGGATATGGTGGAGCTGCAGCAATTTATGCACAGTTTTAGGAGATAGGTTATGAAGAAAAATTGTTGTATAATTATTAGAAGTATTTGCTTTATGCTAATATTTGTTGGATTGCTTTATTATTTTTGTTATGTATTAACAGTAAGAAATGTAGAGAGGTATCCTGTTAGAAATGGATTTTGGCAGACTTATGATGCTGAAGAGGACAATTCTATTGATGCTTTGTTTGTTGGTGACTCATCAATCTTTCATTCAATAAATCCTATGCAGATTTGGAAGGATAAGAAGATTACTACATACAACCTAAGCTATGCAGTTATGAAACCACAAGAGGCTTATTTTGACCTAAAAAGAGCTTTCAAGACTCAGTCACCTAAGACAGTATTTGTTGAAAGTCAGTTTATGGTGGAAACCGAAAGTGATAGCTTTGACTATTTTACTGATGATACAAAGGAAATTGCAGGTTTTATAAATGACCAAATCGGTGGTACTTTGGATAATTTTTTCCCAATTATGAAGTACAAAAGATCATGGAAAAATTTAACCTTTAGGGACTTTGTTTCTAATCATCCAAACAAAATTCGCAGTATTTATAAAGGTTATAACCTTACTATGAAAACTGTTTCATACAACGGTACACATGGCAAGAAAAGCAAAGACAGAGCTTGTTTTGCTGATGAAGGTGAGATTTACTTTAAGAAAATTTATAACCTTTGTAAGAAAAATAATTGCAATGTTGTTCTTCTGAATATGCCTCAGGGTAATGCTTGGAACAAAATAAAGCACAACTTTGTTGCTAAACTAGCAAAGGAATATAACATAAAGTATTATGACTTTGATATGAATTTAAATAAATGGTTGCCTAACTTTTCTTGGAAAACCGATACAAGAGATGCAGGACATCACTTAAACTATAGTGGTGCTAAAAAAGTAACCGGTTTGATGGAAAAATATATGGTAGAAGATTTAGGCTTTAAACCATCAAAGGTTTCTGAAAGTGTCAGAAAACAATGGAATAGAGATGTAAATGACTTTTATCAGGTTGCAGATTTCTTGAAAGCAAGAGAAATGACTAAGGATAGTCCCGAATTCCCACAACCGTTGAAACCTGACTTTTTACCACCAAAATTTTAATTTACGCAAGTGGCAGTATGTACTGTCACTTTTTTTTAGAATAATAAAATTGTAACAATAATCCTTTGGAAATCTAAAAATTATAAATGATGAAAAAAACAGAATTCTTATCTGTGCTACAGAAAAGATTAGAAAAGCTATTACCAACACAAAAATACGGCAAAGTAATTCTAAAAATGCCAAGACTGTTCTTTACTTTGCAGAAAAGATGATTGATTTTGAAAAGTCCGACTATATAGTTGGACTTTTTTAGTAGAAAAAGTGATATTATTGTCAATTTGACTAATATAATATTTAATTATGTTTATATAAAATGGCTAATTAATACCTTGATAAATAGTTAACATTGTTATTAAATTGTTTCCAAGTGTAAAACTGTAGTGAAAATGACTAATGTTTTGTGCAATATGCCAAATGAAATACAATATTATAGTGAATAATGATGAAAATGTTTTGTGCAATGTGCTTAATTGTGAACAGAATATTAATATAATATTCATATATTATTAAAAAATTGTATAAAAAGTAATAATTGAAGAAAAAAGCCTTGCATTATCTGTGCAATAATGATAGAATATAAACATCTTAAGAGAGCAAAAACTCTCAAAAAACTTCAAAAAGCTTTTTCCAATCTTTTGTATTGTTTTGTTATATTTCATAATGTTCTTTTTTCTGGGAAGACCCTCTTATCTTATGAGAGGGCTTTTTCCTTTTGTCCAAAATATGTAAAATCAAAATTTTCTATAATATGTAGATTATTAATTAATATTAATAATTTTGTTACACTTTTGTTATTATATGTGGTATAATTATATATAAGAGTGATTTTTATTTATAGGGAGGATTTTGATGAAAAAATTATTATGCGTTATTATGACAGTAGTCCTGTTTGCTACTACTATTGCAACAGTTTGTGGTGCAACACTAGGTCAGCAAAGTAATGAATTTGCCGAACCACTAAACTCTTGGCGTTACAAGAATGGTTTGCCAATTAGGGGTATTGAAAGTGTCGGTGCATCTAAGAGTAGCAAGGCTTGGAAAAGAACTTCAAAGGGCTTTGTAAATAACTACGGTCAGGTTATTCAAGGTGCTACTATGAAAGGTATTGATGTGTCACAATGGAACGGTAACATTAACTGGGCAAAGGTTGCTAAAAGTGATGTTGACTATGCTATTATACGTGTTGGTTATGGTGATAACTATACATATCAAGATGATACATACTTCAAGAAGAATGTTCGGGGCTGTATTGACAACAAAATTCCTTTTGGTGTGTATATTTATTCCTATGCAGTAAACACATCAATGGCTAAGTCTGAGGCTAACCATGTACTTCGTTTAATAAATGGTTTGAAGTTGGATTTTCCTGTATATTTTGATATGGAAGACAATAGTCAGTTAAAAGGTACTAACAGAGCTACAAGAGGTGCAATTGCCAAAACATTCTGTAATGCAATTACTGCTAAAGGTTATAAGGTAGGCATCTATGCTAACCTTAATTGGTGGAATAACTACCTAACTGATAAGGCATTTAATAATTCAAAGTGGTATAAGTGGGTTGCACAGTATAACTCACAATGTGATTATAAAGGTGCTTATCAGATGTGGCAGTCAACAAGTAGTGGTGTTATTGACGGTGTAAGCAGTGCTTGTGGTACTTTTGACTTTAACTTCTGGTTTGGCAAAACTATCACTTCATCATATGCTCAACCGGTAAAACTAAGCAACACTAACTATACTTTTAAGTATTACGATAAAGAAATCAGCAAAAAGCTAACTGCTACTGTGTATACAACTGATAAAGAAAGAGGTGTTAAGTGGAGTAGCAGTAATAAAGATGTAGCTACTGTTGATTCTAACGGTAAGGTGGTAGCAAAGGGTCAAGGAACTTGTTACATTACTGCAAGAGCAAAATTTGATACTACAAAACTTGCAAGATGTAAGGTAAAGGTTCAGCAGATGGTTATTGATGTTAAGTCAAGTAAAAATATTGTCAGACTTGAAAAACCCGGTTCAAGTTATACTCTAAAGGCTACCTGTACACCTACTAATGCTGATGATAAAAGTGTTAAGTGGAAAAGCTCAAATACTTTGGTAGCAACTGTAAATGCAATAGGTAAAATCTTAGCAAAGAAAAAGGGTTCTTGTACTGTTACTGCTACAACAAATGACGGTACTAAGCTAACAACTGCTTGTAAGGTGACAGTTAAGAAACAGACTGTTACTAAAGTTGCACTAAACAAAAAGTCAGTTGCACTTAATAGAGGCAAAAAGCTAACTCTAAAGGCTACTTGTACACCAAGAAATGCATATAATAAGTCAGTTACTTGGAGTACAAATAATAAGAATGTTGCAGTTGTAAACTCTAAGGGTAAAGTTACTGCTAAGAGAAAGGGTAATTGTTATATTACTGCTACTGCAAAGGATGGTAGCAAAAAATATGCAAGATGTAAGGTAGTTGTAAAATAAAACGGTGGCAAAATTACTTTGACGGTATATTATGTACTAGGGATTATTCCCTATCAACACCATCAATAGTAATAAAAGAAAAGAAGCTTACCAACTAAAAATACCATTTATTATACCTCCAAAATCAACGGCTCTTGCTTATTATTTTTAATAGGCAAGAGTTTTTTCTACATTTATCTTGTTGCAAATATGTTAAAAATATGTTATTGTTTAAGTTAGAGGAGATGGCATTTATGAAGAAAAATAAGGTTATAGCAATTATTGGTGTATTTTTTTCAGCAGTAGCACTGATTGCTTCTGCAGTGGAACTTTGGTATTGTATTGTACATAATATTAATTTTTTGATTATGCCAATTCTTCTGGTTGCAGTTATGTTAATTGTACTGGTTGCTAATATTGTAAACTTAGTGAGAATTAATAAATACAACAAAAAGTTTTCTGAAAAATAATTAAAGTAAGGGATCGTATGGACTTTTATCTACAGTATGGTAATTATTTATCAAACATCTTACAATCACTTATAAAGAACAAAAAACCTGCCCAACCTGATTTTCAAATTGATTGGAGCAAGTTTTTTCACTTTTGTATGCATCATAAGGTTGCAAATATGGTGTATCTTTCAATTAAAGATTTTAATGTACCAAAAGAAGTTTTAAGAAAATTTAAGGATGCTTACAGTAAACTTACTTTTATTGAGGCTAAACAAGAAATTTATTCCACAATGGTTTATTCTGCTTTTGAAGATAATGAAGTTTCTTTCTTACCGGTTAAGGGAATTTTGATAAAAAAGCTATATCCTGTAGAAAATTACCGTAGTAGTGGTGACATTGATATTCTTATTAAAGATAGTGACTTTGAAAAGTCCTGTAAAGTCCTTGAAAGCCTAGGCTACAAAACTTTTGAAAAGCCCAATAAAGGCAATGACTATCATATTAGTTATGAGAAAAATTCAGTACATATTGAGCTACATTCTTCCTTAGCTCCTAAGGACTCTAATTTTTATGATTATTTTAACAAGTCATTTCATAGGGCATATTTAAAGGAAAATTCAAAGTTTCATTATCTTTTAAATAATGAAGATTTCTATATTTATACTCTTTACCATCTTTATAAACACTTTGTTAAGGGTGGGGTAGGTGTTAGATATTTTCTTGATATGTACCTTATAAATGAGAAAATGACCTTTGATAATACCTACCTAAACAGTGAACTGAAAAAGTTAGGACTGTTTGACTTTAACGAAACGGTAAAGGAACTTTATCAGGTGTTTTTTGAAGATAAAAGTCAAGATAATAGGCTTATGGAACTTTCAAGATTTGTATATATCAGTGGTGCTCATGGTGAACAAACATTCTTTGCAATGTCAATGATTTCACCTAAAGACACCAAGAAAAAGGGTTTTTACTTTACCAACAAAATCAAGTATTTTTGTGATGCATGGTTTATCGGCTATGATGCAATGAAAGAAAGGTACAAGGTGCTTGTTAACCACAAATGGTTACTTCCTTTTTGCTACATTCACAAAGGCTTTTATACTTTAATAAAAAAGCCCAAGGCAATTGTTCGTGAAAAAAATCAGATTGCCAATATGAACAAAGATGTGAAGAACTACATTGACTCAATAAATAAAATGGCAGGAATTTAAGAAAAATTTCTGCCTAAAAATAAACACATTTTTCTGCTTTCCTAATAATATATAATGTAAACGGAAAGGAGGAAACCCAAATGTGTAACTGTTTTGGCAATGGAAATTGTTGCTGGATTATTCTTTTAATCATCATCTGCTGTGGCTTCTGTGGTGGTAACGGCAATTGTGGCAACTCAAATGATTGTGGCTGTGGTTGTAACGGTGGCTGTGGTTGCTAAAACCATAAATCGTAACCCTGTAACAATATAGATTTTTTAATTTTTAAATTTATAATTCGTAGATTTTTAATTCAAAGATAATCTCTGATTGTCTTCTTAAAAAAGCCTCACCGTAATAATGGTGAGGCTTTTGCCTTTTGTCTATGTGTTTTTCAATTTTGTTTGTGCGTTAAGATTAATTTGATAAATTTGGGTTTGTGGTGCTAGAACTTGCCTTGTTGTGTGGTAGATATTTAGAATTAATAGAAACCATCCAGCCTTCCTTGTGTAAAGGAAGGGGGACCACGAAGT
>NZ_JBBMEY010000049.1:0-11192 GCF_040096285.1 Ruminococcoides intestinihominis
AATCCCTCAGTCGCTCTTTAAGAGTAAATTGTCATTCTTCCAATTTACGAGCGACAGCTCCCTTTACACAAGGGAGCTTTATTTGCTAAAATTTAACACTTTACATTTATCACCACAAACCCCAATTTACAGAACCGATTTACCATTACCCACAAACGAAATTAAAAAAACTCTACCAAAAGAAAAACCACCGGCAAGAGCCGATGGTCAAAAATGCAAAACAAAAGCAAATATTTAATTACTGAATATTGTCATTGTTTTTTTTCTTAAATTCGGTTAAAGGTCTAACCTTACCGTCAGGAGTTTCAACATCAATATTCTCAAGTCTTTGCTTAAAGCCTTCCCTGAATTTGTCAAGGTACTGTTGCCTAAGCTCAATCTGTTCTTCTGCTTCTTCCTTAGTTAAACCGGCAGATTTTTTCTTCTTAGCAAGTTCATTTATTCTCTTAATTAGTTCGTCCATAATTTACCTCCTAATTGTTTTTTAAGATTAATTGTGCTAATATTATACTATAGTTTAAAGGAGAATTCAAATGGCTGATATAAGTTTACTTTACCCAAAAGGTAAGGCAGTTTCTACAATGACTTTAACCGATGAATCTATAAACGACCTTTCTGTTGATTACATTGTTGAAAGCCTTACTAAAGATATATACGAAAAAAATAGTATCAAAAAAATCTTAACAAACCTAACTTGTGATATTGATGTTATCAACTATAGAGCAGATGTTTTTGAGGATATTCTTAATTTCCCTGAACTAAGGGATGGCTTAGTTGAATTGCTGAAAAAGTTAGAGGATTTACGAGAACTTGAAAAGTTTAACAAAGACGGTGATGCATCATCCTTGTGGCAACTTATTAACAGACTTAGAGAAATTGACGGTTATGTGCTATGCATCACAATGCTAAAGAATATTCTCAACACTATTCCTATTAAGTCACAAGGACTACTTGACCTTAAACAGACCATTGAAGATATTTATAACAATGGTGGTTTTGATATTCTGAAAAAGGACATTGATGAAACAATGGCAAAGGCTCAGAACCTAAAGTCAGTTACTATAGGTGTTAACCTTGACAGTGTGTTAAAGCCTAAGAATGCCGGTGTTATTTCTCTAAATAGTTTTGAGATTACTAACAGTGGTATCCTAAAGAACTTTATGGGATTTACCGGTTCAAAGGAAGAACTGAACAGTGATGAAAAGGTACTTTCAAGTCACAAACTTCATCCTGCAAATCCTAGTCTAAACAGAACAAAATTCGGTTCAATTCAACAAGGTGCAAATACTAATGTACATATTGATACTTCAGGTTCTGCTACAGGTGATGACCCATTGTCTCAAAGTCTAAAGAAGGTTGTTACCGATATTCTGAAAAGAATGGTAAAGAGTATCAAAGCAACACTTCAAAAGTATGTTAATATTTCAGGTTACTCATTAGTGGGCTTAATGCCTGAGATTATCTTTTACATTCGTTTTGCTGAGCTTGTTGATAAGATGAAAGAAAAGAAATTACCGGTGTGTAAACCACTTGCAGTTCATGATGACAGAGTTGCTTACGGTGAAGATATTTATAATATAAAACTTGCAATTAAGCGTACTAATGGTGAAGAATTTGACATTATCGGTAATGACATTACATTTGATAATGAACAAAGAATTTATGTTATGACAGGTCCGAACAGAGGTGGCAAAACTACCTTTACTCAAGCAGTAGGTCATTGTTTCTTACTTGCACAAGCCGGTATTTATGTACCTGCAACAAAGTTCAACTACAGTCCTGTTGACAATATTTATACACATTTTCCTGCTGATGAAAACGAAACTGTTGACCTAGGTAGACTAGGTGAAGAAAGCAAAAGACTTTCTGATATTTTTAAGGTTGCAACCGATAAGTCCTTACTGTTACTTAACGAAAGTTTGGCAACAACAAATGTTGCTGAGGGTGTGTTTATTGCAAAGGATGTTATTAAGGCAATGGCCTACTTAGGTGTCCGTTCAGTATTTAACACACATATGCATGAACTTGCCCATCACCTTGATGAATACAACAGTGATGATAGTTATAGGAGCAAAGTACAAAGCCTTGTTACCGGTATGAAAGACGGTCACAGAAGCTTTAAGTGTGAGATTGCACCACCACAGGGTGTTTCTTATGCTAAAGATATTGCAGAGAAATACGGTGTAACCTACGACCAAATAAAAAAGAATATAGACAATAGATAAAAATAATGGCTAGTGTATTTTGTACACTAGCCATTTCTTATGCTTTAATTCTGTTTTGGTTTTCAAGTAATGCAACAATTACAATAAATAGTGGAGTGGTAATTGGTTGGTCAATGTTTACAATTCCTTGAACACTGTAAGAAATAACACTTGCCACAAGGATAATGCAGTATTTATTGCTAAAACTTCTCTTAATTCCTCGTATAAGGGCAGAAACCACAAAAGTAATGTAGGATAAAGCCCCAAACATTCCGACTGTTACAAGGTAATTTAGATAGATATTATGGGCAGCATTGGTTGTTTCATTCTTAAAAGCCATCAGCTCATCATTGTACCCCATATCAGTCATAATCTGACCAAAGGTATCACAACCTGTACCGAATAGTTTTTGAATAATATTTACATTAAGGAAAATGTAAATGCCTCTTATCCACATAAATCCTCTGTGAGTTCCCCAACTGTCGTTAAATCTAAAGTACTTCATAGCACTGCTTAATGAAGTCTTTGTGTCAATAAAGGTAAAGTAGCAAAATGTAAATACCCCTAAACCAAACAGTAATATTGTTAGGAAAATAAGTGATAGGGTAATGACCCTAGGTGTCTTTGTGATGCCCTTTTCTTCACTGAAAATATTTAAGAAAATTCCTAAAACAAGGGTAATTCCTATAACAACATAGGTGTTGCCATAGACCAAAGTGCTTTCTATTGCACTAAATCCCATACTGTAGTCATCCATAATATAAGAGAAATATCTGATAACTTTACAACCTATAAGCATTAGTGAAGTGATAATCAGTAGGTTTGAAAAGTCCTTTAAATTTCTTATAAAGAATATATAGCAAAATACAAATAGTCCTAATGTACCTAAGATACTGCCATCACTGTTGCAACAAACTACACCACCAAATGTTATTACAGCAGAAATACCGTAAATTATCTTTTGATAATATTTCTTTGAAAGAATAAACAGTACCATACAAAGTGGCATTACAATAGTTAAATAAGCTGAAAAAATATTTCTGTTGCCTATTGTTGAAATGAACTTTGTGTATTGACTTGAACTCATACCATTGTATAGGTTTAATGGGTCCCAGTAGAACTGTTGCAAAATCCCTATAAATGCCACAAATGATGAAACAACTGCCATAACTATAGGAACAACTTTGTTTTCTCTGTATGTTCTGGAAATTATAAAATACACTACAAAGTAGGCAAAGATAAGTATAAGCCCATTGTTCCTACCTAATGCACCGGTAAGACTGTCGAATTTATAGTCAGAAACCAGTGTGCTTATAATAGCAGAAATTAAAAATCCTATCATTCCATAATCAGTAAAGGAAAATTTATTTTTCTTATTTTCTATTTTATTTTCTTTATCTCTTTTATTGTAATGAGTCAGTATTACACCACCCATAAAAATCAATAATAAACTAGCCAAAACATAAAAGGCATATAGCTTGTCATGCCTTATGTAATAATATCTATCTGACAAATATAAGGGGAAAAGTGAAAACATCAATGTGACAAAGATTATAGCAACATTCCCCATATAGTGAGATAGAGTTTTTTTATTCTTTTTATCCATATTTTATACCAAAAAAGAGGTTATCACTTAGGTGAGAACCTCTTTGCTTTTATCAGTCTTCTAATTTGTTTAGTACCTTTAGAATTGAACAAGCCTCATCATCTGTTAGACGATTGCACTCATACCTTTCATCTCTAAGCATAATCAGCAGTTCCTGAATTAAGTAACGGAAGCCTGTACCTTCAAAGTTAAATGACCTTCTGTCAACTTTTTTGCAACCATTCTTAATAACCTTAAAGTAACCTGTGTTCCACCAGTCATCTTCAAGAACAATTCTGCCCTTAGTACCGATAACAGTTAGGTGGTTGTGTAAATCAATATTCTTTCCAATTTCAATTCTTGCAACTGCATCTTCATATCTAAAGAACATTGAACAGTATTCTTCACCATCTTCATTACCCGGAATTATGTTCTTTGAAATGTACTTAGCCTCAGTACCAAGTAGCTTTGTTACAGCAGTAATAGCAAGTACAGACATATCTTCAAGAGTCTTTTCGTATTCAAAGAAATCGTTACTCATACCAATATCAATGCTTAACACTTTGCCAACTTCATTACTGTCGGCAATCCATAAAAATTGAGAGAAAGCTCTTAGGTAAACCATAACAATGTTTTCCATTAGGATAACATTCTTTTCTCTTGCAAGTTTGTTTAGCTCTTGACACTTTTCATTATCTAGTGAGAAAGGAAATTCACAAATAACATGAACACCTTTTTCAATACATTGCTTAATGTAGTTGTATCGCTTTTCTAAGTCGCACTTAATATATACAATACTAAGGTCTTGACAGAACTTTTCAAAGCAGTTGCCGTAAGAATTTAGTTCATACTTATTACAAAATTCCTCAGCAACATCAATATCTTCACTAAATACTCTTTCAATGTGAATACCGGAAACATACTTAGTTTCGCTAACAACACCTAGGTCATCAGCATTGTCGGTAATAACACCAAAGTTTCTGATTGCATTGCTTTTTTCTCTAATCTGTGTGGAAGAAATATTCTTTGTTCTTTCTAGATAAACAACGTTACAATACTGCTTTAGGTGGTCAAACTTGCCAATCCAGTCACTACCGACAACAAGTGTATCAATATCATACTGAATAATATCCCTGGTCTTTTGACCTAAATATTCTTCAACAATAATTTCATCAACTAAACCTGTTTTCTTAACATTTTCAATTCTTGTAAGAAGTGAATCGTGAACAGAAAGTTTACCTCTCTCAATATCGTAGCTTTCAGAGGTTACACCAACAATTAGGTAATCTCCGTATGCCTTTGCCCTTTTAATAATATTATAATGACCTTGGTGGAACAAATCGAATGTTCCATAAGTAATAACCTTTTTCATATTTTCCCCTAATCTATTGACTTAATAAGCCAAAATCTCCTCCATAAGTTTTTTATCAATATATGGTTTTTGGTTGTACATTTCTTCACCAAAATAAGTTTTTGGATAAGCTTTTGACTTAATGTCAAGATGTACTTCAATTAAGTTTGGCTTTGTTTTATCAATAGTTTTTAGTATATCTTCAAGTTCTTCAATACTGTTAACGCTGTAGGAATTAATACCATAAGCCTCACCGATTTTCTTGAATACAGGTGCATCATAGCCACCTTCAGCAGTAGAACCAAAGTGGTTTCCGTCAAAGAAATCATCCTGTTGTTGCTGAATAAGACCAAGACTTTCATTGTTTAACACAATAGAAGTAACAGGCAAGTTCTCTCTCTTAACCCATTGTAGTTCTTGAATATTCATCTGAAAAGCACCGTCACCACAAACTGCAACAGTAGGCTTTTTGTTTAGATAATATGCACCTATAGCAGCAGGAAGTGCAAATCCCATTGCACCATGACCACCGGAGAACAGTAACCTTTGGTTATCTGTAATCTTAAAGGATTGTCCCATCCAAACCTGATGTTGTCCAACATCACAACAAACAACAGTATCATCGGTTGCATAGTTTGAGATAAGGTCAATAAACTTATTAGGTTCTCTTTCTTTACTGCGATTGTCAAAGTCAACAAGTGGTTCTTTAACCTTCTTACAGGTTTCTACCCAAGAGGTTTTGTCAACCTTCTTGTCCTTAAGAACCTTTAGCATAGCTTTTACTAATTTTTCACAGTCACAACAGTAGTGAGTTTCATCACTGTGAACTTTTCTTAGCAGTTCGTTTCTGTCTATATCAACTCTGATGATTTTTGCATTCTTAGCAAAGTTCTCACTTTTGCCACCTGTCTGTCTTTTACAGAAGGAACAAGCCAAAGAAACAATAAGGTCTGACTTTTTATATGCAAGAATGTTTGCATATCTGTGACCGTAAGCAGCACCGATATAACCAAAGTTAAGCTCATCATCAACTTTTAATAAGTGTCTGCCAAGTAGGGAAGTGATAACCGGAATATTAAGTCCTTTAACTAACTTGAGAACATTCTTGTGAAAGTCACTGCCTTTTACAATACCGTTACCAAGTAGTAGCATTGGCTTTTCAGCCTTAATGATTTCCTCAATAATCTGAGTTGCCACCATTTCGTAATTGATAATTACTTTGTCCTTTGGTGGGGTAAATGACTTTGCATTTTCTAAGTCCAAATCCTCTCTCTGTACATTCATAGGAATGTCTAGAACAACAGGACCTTTTCTGCCTTCATTAGCAATGTAAAAAGCCTTTTCAAGTTCATACTTTAAATCTTCAACCTTGCTAATATGAGTTGCATACTTTGTAATTGGCTTAACCATATCTACAACATCAGTTTCTTGGAAACCCTGTTGTCTAAGCTCTGAGATACCGGTATACTCATACTCATTTAGCTGACCGGTAAAGAACACTACCGGTGCACTATCGTAGTAAGCATCGGCAATACCATTCATTAGGTTAATAGCACCCGGTCCTGATGTTGAATAAGCTACGGCAGTTTTGCCACTAGCCTTTGCAAGTCCAACTGCAGCAAAAGCAGCACCTTGTTCGTTGTAACACATATGGTTTTCTATGCCATCAGCTTTACAAACTGAATCAACAAAGTGAGCAATCATTGTACCTTGATAACCGAATATATCTTTAATACCATGTTCCTTTAAGTAAGAAACAATAAAATCACTTGCTTTCATAATTCACCTTTAAAATAAAATTATTTAAACATACATAAGTTTAGTATATCATCATTATATAATTAAGTCAATTGTTAACATATGTATAAATATAGATAAAATCTATATTAAGCAAGAAAAAAGCGACTATTCATAAGAATAATCGCTTTTGTAATAGTTTTATTAGGCTTTAATTATGCCCAAGTACCTGAGAATAGGTTATCTGAACCCCAACCTGTAGCCTTATAAGTCGTGCCACCACTAACCTTTAGGTCATCTGACTGATTCCAAACATTATCCCAGTTGTTTTCAGTTGTTGCACCATTCATTCTGCAAATGATTAGGTTTTCATAACCACTTGGAACTGATAGAGTATTGTCTTTAATATCTACCCAAACACTGTCTGTGTCGTTCCATAGGTAAGCAGCCCATCTTTCTGTGCCGGTAGCAATTGCAGACATATCAATCTTGATTGTGTTGCCCTGAGGAGCAGTTGTAGTAGTTGTTGCTGTAGTTGGCTTAGTTGTAGTTGTTGTAGGAGTAGTAGGGTCACTGTAAGAGAATGTCTTACCTACAGGGAATGTATCAACTAACTTAATGCCGTACTTTTGAATAAGTGTAGCATCCTTAACATCAATGTTGCCGTCACCGTTTACATCGGCAGTCTTCTTCTGAACATCTGTAAATGTAATCTTGTTTACAGTATATTTTGATACTTTAACTGCGTCCTTAACATTGATTTGGTTATCAAAGTTTAGGTCACCATATAGGTAAGTTCTGCTTGGAACAGTTGTTGCAGTTGTAGGATTTGTCTTTGAAGTTGTTGTTGTCTGCTGAGTATATTCTTCCCACTTGTGGTTAGCAGAGAACTTCATTGAAGAACCTGAAAGTTCTAGACCAGGTTCCATATCTGCCGGATAACGGTTTGTTGTAGCAGTTAAATTTTCTGTAAAGATAACTGAACCATTAGCAAATTCGTCAGGAACTTCTACTACATAGTAGCCTGTGCTACTGTCCTTAGTCATCTGTTTGCCCGGCCATTCTGCAACTGAATCTGTATCGTTGTAAATGTAAGCATATACACTTGACCAGTTGTATGATGAGTTATCAAAGTAAATCTTCTGAATTTGGTCTGGGTCTACTTTCTTAAATGTATAAGAAGCATTAGATGTATCTGTACCATCTGTAGCAGTTAGCTTAACTGTGATTGTTGAACCGTAAGAAACATCTTCACCGATTGTGATTGTCTTTGTGCCTGTGTATGTTTCTACTGTACCATTATCAATCTGATATGTACCTGAAGTAGCATCCTTTAGACCAAGCACTAATTCCTGTGTTTCTGCCTTAAATGAACCACCGGCTTTTGAGATTGTGTTCTGTGGTCCTTTCTTTGGGTTATATACTACTGCAACACCTGATGAACCAATAGTACCTGAGATTTTACCGTTAGCAACATGGAATTCGTTATCTGTAATAACATCCTTATATGTACCGTTAGCCATCTTGTGAGCAGTTACATTAACATTGTTACTACCACAGTTTACAAGAACAACACCATTTGTGCCTCTTTCGTTGTAAGCAACACCGTTTTCTGCTGATAGATATTCTGACTGACCAATCATAGCATTCTTAAACTGGTTGATAGCCTTAACAGTTTCGTTAGCCCAGTTAGTTACATCGCCTTGGCCCATCATTGCAGAACCCCAGTTGTTAGGTCTTGCAAGATACATACCACAAGCCTGTTGTCTTGTACCAACTAAAGCCCATGTTTTGTCCATATTTGCATTGCCAACATTGCTTGAAGAACCTGCCTGATATGTATCATGAGATTCGTTCCAAAGAACTGACTTGTTACCTGCAGCCTTTGAACCGTCATCTAGGTTAAAGTCACTTCTGATAGCACCGGAAGCATTGTTACTATTAACTGCGTTTCTGACACTGTTAGAAACTGAAGATAGTGTAATGCTCATTAGAGATGTATAAGAATTAACGATTGACTGACCGTTACTTTGGTCATCGTTACCGGTTGTTTTATCAAGAACTTCACCATAATAGAAAGGTGTAACGCCTCTTGTTGACTTAGCATAGCTTGTAGTTGCATTTAGAACTGTTGGCCAGAAGTCACTGCCAAAGCCTGAGTCAGCAGGTGTTTCAATGTGCTTAGCACCGTCAAAACGGAAACCGTCAGCACCATTATCAATACATTCCTTTAGGAACTTTGTTGCATAGTCCTGAACTGTTTTGTTACCTGTGTTAAGGTCAGGAATGCCACCCATACAGTACTGAGTAATATCGTGACGAGAAGCATACCAACTGTTAATAGTAATATCATGCCATAGAGAACTGTTGTTTCTGATAGCATCAGGGATACATGGTGAAAGGTCGTTCTCAGACTTATTACCCATATGGTTAAGAACTGCATCGACTACAACCTTAACACCGTACTTATGAGCTTCATCACACATTGCCTTGAACTGAGAAGCAGTACCTAAAGCACTTGTGCCATGAGCATTAGTTTCAATTGCAAAGTCAACAGGCTGATAAAGTACCCACCAGCTACCCTTTGCAGTTTTACCTGCAGTAGATTCCTTTGCTACCTGAATAGGTGATGTCTGAACAGCAGTAAAGCCTTGTTCAGCAATTGTTTTCATATTTTTCTTGATGTTGTCAAATGACCAGTTAAAGCACTGAAGAATCTGACCATCCTGAATGTTGTCAGCAAGACCATAAGTATTAGCACTTGTTGACACAGTTGTTGTGCTAGCTTTTGATGCACTCTTGTCAGTAGATACGGCTGATACAACAGGGATAGATATTGCAGATACTGCCATACATAGTGAAAGTACAAAGCTAACAAATTTCTTTTTGCATTTCATAAAATGTCCTCCTTAAAAATAAAAAATCCCATATATATTTTATCAAAATTACAAAAATATTACTACTGTAAATAAGTACAATAAACAAGATTATTTTTGTATAAATTTTACAAGGAAATTAATAATATTTGAACAAACCGAGAACAATAAAGACTATTAAACAATAATAATTCGATTATAGAAAAATCAGCCTATATATCTGTTATAATATGACAAAATAGTAAAGATGTTCTATAATACTTGCAACAAATACAACTCTATGATACAATAAGGGAAAGAATGGGGTTTAATTATGTCCAGAAAAATAGGCTATGCTTTCCTGTGTAAAAAGGGAAAGGTAAGAAAGAAAAATCAAGATAACTACTGGTGTATGGGTGACTTTTTACCTCAAGAAAATGAGGGACAACAGAGAACTATCACCGGACAAATAAATTTGAAAGATTTAACCGGTGCATTCTGTGTTTTTGACGGAATGGGTGGTGAGGCTTGTGGTGAGATTGCCTCTTCAATTTCTGCTACAACCTTTAATAATATATATAAGTCAATAGTTGACCTTGATGTACAAAGTATTGTTGATATTTGTTACATAATGAACAGAAATGTTTGTCGCTTTGCAAAAAGACACAAGATTCAATATATGGGTACAACTGCTGCAATGCTCTTCTTCGGAAAGAAGGAAGTATATGCTTGTAACCTTGGTGACAGTAGAATTTTTCTTTTGCGTGGCAACAAGTTGCAGAAAATTTCTGTTGACCATGTAGCTGAGGGTACTATCTTTAAGAAACCACCACTAACTCAGCACATTGGTATTCCTACCGATGAATTTAGGATTGACCCTTATATTGTGTCACTAAAGATTAGAAAAGGTGACAGGTTCTTAATTTGCTCAGATGGTCTTACCGATATGTTGTCCTTTGAAGATATTGAGGCTTTCCTAGTTGAAACCCACAGCATCTCCGATTGCGTAAATGATATGATGAAAATGGTTTATGCAAAAGGTGCTATTGATAATACAACAATCGTGTTGTGTGAGGTTAGATGATTCTAATTTTTTAATTTAGTTGTTTAAATTTATAAAGAAATCTTGCTAAATAATGTAGGCAAATAAATTTTAGTGGATAATAAATAGAACAAGGTTCTACTTGATGCAAGTCAAAGTGTTATATTATAATAGTGTATTATAATTTGAATAGTGTATTATAAGTAAAGGCATAGTATGTTTTTCCCATACTATGCCTTTCTCAGTTTCAGTTGTGATGTTAGATAAATTAGTTTTTTTCAATCTTGTCTGTGGGTAAAGGAAAATTAGTACAATAAATTTGGGTTTGTGGTGCTAAATGTAAAGTGTTAAATTTTAGCAAATAAGGCTCCCTTGTGTAAAGGGAGCTGTCGCTCGTAAATTGGAAGAATGACAATTT
>NZ_JBBMEY010000050.1:0-10779 GCF_040096285.1 Ruminococcoides intestinihominis
AACTATAAATTAGATGAATTAATCGGTTATTATCTAATTTATCTACATTACATAATCAACCCCACAAACCCTAATTTGTTAAATTAACCTTTACTAACAAAAAAAGAAAAATCTAATTATCTAACAAAAAATAAAAATTTTATACACAAGAGGTAAGTTCCATTTTTGGTACAGGTAATATGTTATTATAATAATAAGACATATATGGAGGTATGATTTATGTTTGAGACTTTAGACAATCTTTTTGATTTAAACGGTGACGGTAATCTTGATTTAGGTGAACAAGCACTTGAATACGATGTTATATTTAATGATGATATTATTAGTGATGACTTAGATAGTGACTTTGATTTTATTGATGATTTTGAAGATACTAATGACTTATTAGACAATGATATTGACTTATAATTGTACATAATAACGAAATAAATTCTTTTTCTTGACTTGATTACTTTTAGTTGAGTATAATACATAGGTGATTAAATTTTTAGGAGTAGTATAATGGAAAGAGAAAGTTTTAAGTCCCGTACAGGTTTCCTACTTGTTAGTGCAGGTTGTGCTATAGGTATAGGTAATGTATGGAGATTTCCTTATGTTGTTGGCCAAAACGGTGGTGGACTATTTGTACTGTTCTATTTAATATTCTTAGTGTTAATGGGTATTCCTGTTTTGACAATGGAATTTGCAGTTGGTAGAGCAAGTGGCAAAAGTGCAGTCCTAAGTTACAAAACACTTGAAAAGCCAAAGAGTAAATGGCATATTCACGGTTGGTTCTGTATGTTAGGCTGCTATATGCTGATGATGTATTACACAACAGTTTCAGGTTGGATGACATCGTATTTCTATAAATTCGCCATAGGTGAATTTAAAACCGGTATGGACTCAAAGTCGGTTACAAATGTGTTTAATAACTTAACATCTTCACCAATAGAAATGTTAATTTGGATTTTTATAATTACTGCTTTAGGTTTCTTTGTGTGTAGTAAAGGTGTTCAAAAAGGTCTTGAAAAAGTAAGTAAGTTTATGATGGTTGCTTTGCTGGTTTTAATTGTAGTTTTAGCAGTTCATAGTTTTACTTTATCCGGTGCAAAAGAAGGACTTAGCTTTTATCTGATTCCTGACTTTGAGAGAGTTAGCAAAATCGGTTTAGGCAATGTTATTACTTCAGCAATGAGCCAAGCATTCTTTACTTTAAGTTTAGGCATTGCAGCTATGGAAATCTTCGGTAGTTATATGAATAAAGACCATACTCTAACAGGTGAAGCTGTGAGAATTTGTTGCCTAGATACATTTGTTGCAATTATGGCCGGTTTAATCATTTTCCCTGCTTGTTTCTCTTATAATGTAGAAGCAGGTCAAGGTCCTGCACTTATCTTTGATGCATTGCCAAATGTATTTGTAAATATGGCAGGTGGCAGAATTTGGGGAACATTGTTCTTCTTGTTTATGACATTTGCAAGTTTCTCAACTGTTATTGCAGTGTTTGAAAACCTTGTTTCTTTCGTATCAGATACATTTAAAATCAGTAGAAAAAAGTCATCAGTTATTAACTTTGCTATTGTATTCATCACAAGCCTACCTTGTATGTTTGGCTTTAATCTACTAAGTGGTGTTAATGTACTTGGTATGGGTATCCTAGATATGGAAGACTTTGTTGTAAGTAATATTTTACTTCCACTTGGCTCTTTAGTTTACTTATTATTCTGTGTTACTAAGTTTGGTTGGGGTTTTGACAACTACTACAATGAATGTAATACAGGTAAAGGTATGAAGCTACCTAGAATTGTAAAACCATATTTGCAGTTTGTCCTTCCAATATTAATTTTGATAGTTTTCGCACAAAAATTTATAGGCTAAAAATTAGGGTTGATACTTTAATCAGTATCAACCCTTTACTTATGAAAAATCATATGTATGCAAAAAGCATATACTTTTTTCTTGACTTTTTGATGTGTGAAAAATTATATGCATTTCTTATATAGATTTGTTAATTCATAGGTGTTATACTGAGTTTAAAGAAAAAGGTAGGTAATAGATATGAATAATGTTAAGAATAATCAAGAAATCGGTAGATATTTAGAAAAACTAATATCCGAGAATTTTGACTCAAGAAGAAAGTTTTGCATTAAGGTTCTAGATGTTCAATTTAATGCAAAGCCAAGTGAAGAACAAATTGCAAATTATAGCAATAAAATATCTCAAATAATTAAGGGTAGAAAAGGTATACAAATTGCTGATTTGCCTATCTATGCTAATCTGCTTAATGTGTCTTGTGATGAAATACTAAGTTGTGGGGAAAAATATATTCCAATAAAAAATCATATGACAAATTATCAACTTGCTTTTTCAACTGATAAAAAAGTATGGGAAAAGTATATTAATGTAGAAGATAGTATTTCATTAAATTATGATGAATACGGTAAATCATTAATTGACTATGCCTTCAAATTCAAAAACTATGACCTTGTTAAGTATTTAATCAGTATTAATTATATTAACATTATACCTGAAAAAGATTTTTCGGATAAGGCTAATAAAGGTGCTTTATGGGCTGCAGAAACATCTGTTAAAAAGAATAACAGAAATTATCTTTATAACCCTTACGTATATGAAAGGCAAACCGAAAGGAATTTACGCACTAATTTAATTATTTTAGCCATTAAGAATAAGGATTATAAAATGCTCGAAAGACTCCACGCAAGGGAAATGCCGGAACTTTACGGTATGGATTATACTTGCCCAATACCATATGAAGACATTATTAAGAATTATCAATCATATCAAATAGAAACCTCATGTATTGATGAATTAATAGAAACTATTGCAAATTCTGATGAAAATATGATTGATTATTTCTCATCGGAGTTTAATGTTCAGTCTAGATTTAATAGGACTAATACTGTTATGTATCCTTATTTAGATAGGATTGTTGAAAAAATGCTTTTGCTGAATATTAGAGAGGTTGAACTGCCTATTAGAAGAATAACTCAGCATAATAAAAAGATGTATGAAAAATTAGTTAAATTAATTGATGAGGTTCATATCAGTATGTGTGAACGGTGGGGTGTTGAACCAACTCAAAAAGAGTATAGAAAAATATGTAATGATATTGTAATTAATAAAAACTACAATTTAATAGCTTTTTGGAATGTAAGGGAAAAAGGAATTTTAACTGATATTTTTAGAATTGATGAAAATTCTTCAAGTCCTATCCTAAGAGAATTAATAAAAGAATCTAATGAATGGTATGATAAAATTATAAATTTAGCAGAAAAGGAGGATTAATATGGGCTTTTTTGATTTTGATGATGGTGATTTTTGTATAACCACTTCCGATAATACAGCAATGGATTCTGATGGGAATTTAATGATAAAAACATCAGATAATACTGCTATGGATTTAGATAGTGGAGAAATTCACTTTATTTCATCTTGGGATGAAGATTAAAAAATAGGGTTGATACTTTAATCAGTATCAACCCTTTACTTATGTATAAAGTTTTATTTGTTTACACCACCACAATGAGGACAAGTAGATGCGTTAATATCTATCTTTGAACCACACCACTGACAAATAATATATTTTGATTTGTCATAATAACGGTTATGTGCATTTTCTTTTCCTTGTAAAATTGCCTCACACATCTTTTCTGCATAATGTTCATATGTTTTGTATTCAGGGGAATTTTTAACATCTTTAGAGTTGTCAATTTTTCCCGGATACATTCTTTCCATTTTGAAAAAGTCCTTAATTTTATTAGTAAAATTTTCTTTACTAACTTGAATTGTTGTAGGGTTGTCAGAACCAACTCTGCATCTGTTAATCTTAAATTCCATTTTACTCATAAATGGAATGTTGGTTTCAATATTAATAACAAAATCATAAGAATAATTAAATGCTCTAGGAGTGAATCTACCGGTACGACCAAGTGCATCTCTAAAGAAAATTTCATCTTTACTTTCAACAACTCTATGCCTGCAACTTGTAACAGATGTTAAAGAAATTAAGTCGGAGTTTTTCTCCTTATAGTCATAATCCTCAGAGGCAATAACAAATTTCTTCATTCTTTCATCAATAAGGATTTTCAGTTCATTACCGATTTCAATAGTAGGATTAAAATCAAAAAGCTCTGTAAAATTTTTATCCCTATATGTTAAGTGATTTTTTAAATCAACTACATCTGTGAATTGTAATTCTTTATCAAACCAAGGAGAAATTTTGTTTTTGCAATTTGGACAACATATGCCATTAGAAAGCTCTATTCTGTCAGCATAACTGAACATATCTCCACAAACATTGCAAGAAATTCTTCTTTCTTTTTCGTTTTTTTCTGTGATTTTTCTATCTATCTTTTCTAAATCTTCAAATAACTCATAGAGTCCCATTGTTCTAACCTCTTGTTTCCTATATATTACAAAATTATACCATTTATTTATTATTACTGCAATATTTTCTATTATTATAATTATTATAAAGAAATTTTGCAGATTTTTTGTTTTTCTAATGACAATATTATTTTTTTATATTATAATGTTTGTAAAATAAATTGAAAAATTTAAAATTTTTTGCAACAATTCCCCTACATAAAAAGTATTATTAGTAGGAAGGATGATTTTTATGTTATCAAAAGTTATTTTAACTTTATTAGCTGTAATGTGTTTTGTATTTTTTCCTACAAGTAGTAAGTATATTTAGCTAAAAACTACTACCGATTGTACAGATAATCCTAAATTTGAGGAAGTTTCAAAAACAAAGACTATTCTTTCATATAGAATTAATGATTAGAATAAGTAGTTTTCTTAGTCTTAGTGACGAATAATTAAATTGTTTAAGAATAGGGGAAATAAAAATGAAAAAGTTTAAATCAATTATTAGAATTGTATTAGCCGTTATTAGTGCAGGACTTTTCTTATGGTTCTTGTTACCTATGGCTAAGAGAATAATTTGTGTTGGAAATGTTGTAGGTGTACTGTTTACTGCTTTTGTATTTTGCAGATGTGTATTTTACAAGTATTTTCAAAAGCTAAAAGAAAAGTGGCTAATGGGTGGTTTTAAGATGGTGCTATATAGAATAATACAGGTTTGTATTGCACTTTTTCTTGTGTATGGTGTAGTAATAAGTGGTCTTATGGCATTCTTTACTTTGCAAAAACCTGAACCAAATTCTACAATTATTACTTTAGGTGCTATGGTTAGACCTGACGGTTCTCCTAGTGGTAGCTTAAATCGTAGAGTACAGGCTTGTTATGAATATCTTGTTGAAAATGAAAATTCAAAGGCTGTTTTGTCAGGTGGTCAAGGTAGCAATGAACCTATGAGTGAAGCACAATGTATGTACGATATTTTAGTTAAGAAAGGTATTAGCAAAGATAGATTGTTTATTGAAGACAAGTCAACTAATACTGATTCTAACTTAATCAATTCTTACAAAATAATTGAAAAGAATAATTTGTCAGAAAATATTGCTATTGCAACAGATGGTTACCATCAGTTAAGAGCAAGAATTATTGCCAACAGACAAGGAAAATCCGGCAAGGTTGGTGCAGTAAATGCCAAGCCAATTAGTTCGGTAATAGTAACCTATTGGGTTAGAGAATGGTTTGCAATACCTGTTGAGTTACTAAAATAATATTTTTATGGCATAATAAAATAAAGGAATGTGTATAGTGAAGAAGATAATTTGTGTATTTATTTCAGTATTAATGGTGGTAACATCCACTATAACAATGTTTGCAGAAACTAAAAAGGACTACTTAGCAGTTATAGGTGACTCTATAGCCTATGGCTTAGGTATCGAAAATAAAGATGATATTTATGGCAATATTGTTGCAAATGAAAGGGACTATACCCTTACTAATGATGCAGTAAACGGCTACACAACTACTGATGTACTTAATTTAGTTGAGAAAAACGATAAGGCAAAAAACCACCTAAAACAAGCAGAAACAATTGTCATTTCTGTTGGTGGTAATGATTTTTTGCAACTTAGAAATAACCTTGACTTTACAGAAATTCTTGAAGTAATTGAAAAAGGTAAAGACAGCAAAATGATTAAAAATATGCTGAAAACAGTGAAGCAAAATCTTCGTTCTATTCACGAAAATATTAGAGAGCTTAACCCTAAAGCAAAGATAGTTTTGCAAACTGTTTACAATCCATTCTTAGGTCAAAGTGATAAATTTACCGAACTACTTTGTCAGCTTGTTGAAATGTTTAGAGAAGACTACACTCAGATTTATTTTGACGAAGCAAAGACTGATAGTAATATGGTAATTGCAGATGTTGAAAAGACTTTCAGAACTTATAGCAACAGTACAGGTAATACTTCCTTAGTACAAAACGACTATATTCATCCATCAGTAAAGGGTCATAGGATTATTGCAGATTTAGTAGAAGAAACAATGGATGATGTCCATAAAGCAAGTTGGTCAAGTGTACAGAAATCAGCCAATGCCCTTGTTAGATTAGGTTGCAGAATGTTTGAATAATTTATGCTTTGTATTTAGGTGTTTTATTTAAGTATGCTATACAAATTAGTAATTCTTAATAAATAAATTAATAATTCTATATTCCTTGAGCTACCTTTTACCGGAAGATACAACACAAAATAAACTTGTTCTAATAGAAAAATGGCAGTCAAAGGATTTGCAACAACTTCACCTAACAACACCTCATATGCAAACCTTTTCCACAATAAAGGGAAAGTATGTTGATGATACAAATGCAACTTTCTTGAATATTTAATGATAAACATCTACTAAGCAGTGTTTAGTAGGTGTTTTATGTTATTGTGTACAAATCAGTAAAGAATTATTTGTATATAATGTTTGTTGAAAATGTAGGAATAATATGGTAAAATGTAAGTGAAATAAATTAGATGTGAATTAATATCTATTGATAAAGGTAGGTTATTACACATATATTATATTTCAGTAACAATTACTAAATTGGAGGTATTATATGAAAATACAAAAATTAAGTTTAAAGAAAGTAACTATTTTGTCACTGATAGTTAGTACAATTATACTAACATCTATCTTGTTTGCATCAGCAGCTGAAATAAATGATTATCAAACTGGTTATATTAGTGATGATTATGAAGTGTCATTGCCTAAAACTACTGATAATACCGACTATGGTTCCTCGTTTGATGCAAGGAAAGAAGGCTTTGTAACACCTGTAAAAAATCAAAAAAAAACAGAATGTTGTTGGGCTTTTGCCTCAATAGCTGATTTTGAACATTCTGCTTATAATCAAACAGGTTTATTACAAACTTTCTCAGAGGAGTCTATGAGATTCGTTTTAAGTAGTAATTCTAAAAATGTATTTGGAAATAGTTATGGATATTATAATGGATCTTTTGGTGGTGGTGGTTTTGAAAGTATAGCTGCCCAATATTTAACTAATAGTAATTCAGATTTTATGTGTGGAAATGATGTTAATTGGGTAGCACCAAATTATGATGCTGATATTCCATTTTCTAATAGTTTTCTACAAGTCAATACATCACAGTGGTACAAAGAGAAACTTAGCAGTTCTATTCCAAATTGCAAATTAACTGATGCATTTTATATATCAAAGGATGAATTTAAAAAATATATAAAAGAATACGGTCAAATAATATTATCATTTAAAACTAATGAATACTATCGTAATGAAAAAACAGGTGCACTTTATCTTGATGAAGATATTAAAAATGGAGGTCATGAAGTTTTGTGTGTTGGTTGGGATGACAATTATAGTAAGGATAATTTCTTGGAAAATCATAGACCATCAAAAAATGGAGCTTGGTTAATAAAAAATAGTTGGGGAACTGACTTTGGAGAACAGGGTTATTGTTGGATTTCATATGAAGATGTCACTATTAATAATCAGGCTATGGTTTATGCTAAAATTAATAAAAATTCATCTAGTGAAAAAATGTTATCATATGATATTACACCTTTAGGAGAAAAGGTAGGTAAAACAATAGATAATACTAATAATACATTTGCAATGGCTAATATTTATGATTTAACAAAACTTCAGGATAGTTACGATTGTATAAAGGATGTAATGTTTTATAATAGTAACATAGGTGCAAAATATAATATATATGTAGTACCTTTGGGTAAAACTTCAAATATCCCAACAAATTCCAGTGAATGGGGAGAATCATTAGCTAACGGAGTAATTGAACATGAGGGTTATATTACTGCTAATTTTAAAGATAAAGTATCATTAGAAAATGTTAGTAGAGTTGCGATAATTGTAAATTTCTCAAAATATACTGATAAACCTGGTCGAGATTGTTTGTGGTTAAATAAGGAGAAAAACTATTATACAGGCGATGAACATGCGCAAGTAATAAAGTTATATTGTCAATCTGTTGCTAATAGAGGTGAAAGTGTATATTTGAAAGGTGGAAGTTGGAGAGATGTTGTTTCAAAACTTGACGAAATTGAGTATGATGGAAACTTTTGCATAAGACCTACATTAGTGAAAAGCAATGCTAAAGTAGAAAACTCAACTTTATCAACTTATACTAGGGATTATACTGGAACCAGTGTGAAAACTAATATAAATCTGAATGGAAATGCTTTATACAGAATTATTGATGATAAAGGAAATGTTCTTCATCAAAACAAAGATTACAGTTTAACTAACGTAAAAGATGATGGTTCAGTTGTTCGTTTTGCTGCCTATAAGTCATATTTTTCTGATTTAAAAGAAACAGGAAAAAGGAAAATAACTTTTGAGTTTACAGATGGTGATAATCAAACACTATTAATTACATACAAAGTTAATGTACCGGCAGTATATGTAAATGGTAAGACATCTTTTGGTCAAAAAATAAATGTTATATTAACTGATGAATATCAAAGGGTTGATGATTTGAATTATCAATGGCAGCGTTCGGAAGATGGTATTAGTTGGACGAATATTGAAAATGCAAATAATAATGAATATGTTATAAAGTTAAATGATATTAATAATTATCTTAGATGTTTTGTTTCTGCCAAGGAAAATGGTATATATTTTTATGGTCAGGCGAGATATTCTTACGCAACAAATTTAGTCACTATTATTTATGGTGATGTTAATTTAGATGGTGTAGTAAATGTTAAAGATTCAATAGCTATTTTAAAATATTTGGATGGTCAGTTAGAACTAAATACATATCAGTTATTACTAGCAGATGTTAACGGTGACGGCTACGTTAATGAAGAAGATCAACAATTAATATTAAAGTATATTAATAAGCAAATTGAATCATTTCCGGTAGAGGCTTAGGAGGTTAATTATGAAAAAAGTAGTATCTATATTATTATCAGTTATGATGATTATGTCTGTGGTTGTTGGTACATCAGTATTTGCTGATAGTACAAATAATACAGATAAAAAAATGTGCAAAGTTCACTGTATTTATTCTTCTTTTGCCTTTGTTGAAGAAGGTTATAACTTTTTAACAAATCCGGTGAAAGAAACAGAAAAAGGCAAACCATATACAACTAATATTAAGTTCAATACTAATGTTAGTTCAAACTGTACTCGATCTGAATTTAATGTAGCCGTTATTATGGGTGATGGTACAATCATTGAGCCAATTTTAGTAAGTAGAGGAAATTTCTTGGTAGTAATTCCTGATGTGGTAGATGATATTTATATTTGTATTAATGGTATCAGCGAACATAAAGATGATGATGTTATTATTACTGGAAATCCTGCAAAGTTGTTTGTTTGGAATTTAAACAATGTAACTTCAAGCGAGGAATATCAAAATAAAGAGCCACATAGTGGTCATTATGCTTACAATTTCGGAACAGAAACTTATGCACCAAAAGAAGGATACAAAATCACTTCAATAAAAATATTAGAAGTAGTACCATGCTATGATACATTAAAAAATGAATATACATATGAAATTATAGATCGTGTAAATTCTGATAGAAGCATAGTTAAAGATAATGGTGATGGTACATATACTGCCCTTGATTATATGGGCGGAAGCTATTATATAGAAGTAAATGCAGAGCCTATTGTGCAACCAACCAAACCAACCGTAAATAAGATTACAAAAGTAGCTTTAAATAAAAAGTCAGTTACATTAAATAAAGGTAAAAGTACAACTGTAAAGGCAACGGTAACACCTGCTAATGCAACTAACAAAAAGCTAAAGTGGACTACTTCTAATTCTAAGGTAGCTACAGTTTCTCAAAGTGGTAAGATTATTGCAAAGAGTAGGGGTATAGCTATTATTAAAGCTATGTCAACTGACGGTAGCAATAAATATGCAAATTTGAAAGTAACAGTAAAGCAACCAGTAACTAGTGTTAAGCTAAATAAAAAGTCTGTAGCTCTAAGAGTGAAAGGCAATGCAAAGCAGAAAACAGTTACACTAAAAGCAAAAGTTTACCCAAATAATGCAAATAATAAAACTGTTAAGTGGTCAACATCAAAATCAAAGATAGCAATAGTTAATAGCAAAGGTAAAGTAACTGCAAAGAAAAAAGGTACTTGCTATATTATCGCTACTGCAAAAGACGGCAGTAAAAAATCTGCCAAGTGCAAAATTACCGTAAAATAAAAAGTATTACCGGTAAGTAATTAAAATTAAAAATGTTCGTAAAAAACCTACCTATTTATTTTAGGTAGGTTTTTAGCATATAATAAATAATATAATTTTGGATAAAAGAAAAACTGCACTTAAACTAAGTGGTTGAGAGTTTATCATATTTTTGATAGAGTAACAGGGGGAATATGATATAATAAAATCAATATTCCAATGGAGGAAACCA
>NZ_JBBMEY010000051.1:0-10591 GCF_040096285.1 Ruminococcoides intestinihominis
CACACTTTCATTACGGGCGAACAATGTGTATAGAGTAATAAGATGGTATACAGTTTTTTATAATTTACAACATCCCCACAAACCCTAATTTACAAAACACTAAAATAAAAAATATTTTATAATAGGCTATTTATGTTCTTCTACATAAGAGAGAAACTCAGATGTTTTTGACCAATAATTAATACCCCAATTTTCAAAATTCCACTGTTCCATATAGTCATTACACTCAAAGTCTATATAATATAAAATATTATCTTGGAACACAAAGTTAGTTGGGAAATAATCAATATTTGTATTTTTAGGATAAAGAATTTTACACATCTCCTTTACTTGCTCTATACAAGCATTAGGCAGACAATCATTTAATACCATATAAAAAACAGTTTCACCTTTGATATATTCCTTTAAAATTCTTTCATTTTCTCTATCATAGTCAAGTAATTTCGGCATAGCAATACCTATATCCAATAATCTTTTATAATCATCAAGTTCAGATTGAAGTTTATCGCCAAACTGATAATAGGAACATGGTTCATGGTGAATTTGCTTTAGTACATATTCTTTCTTACCATCAGTTACAAGATAAGAATATCCACCCTTCCCCTTACCTAACAACTTAATTATTGAAAACGCCCTAGAGTTAACATTCATTTTTTCCATAATTATCTCCCATAAATATACAAAAAAGTCCCTTATACAAGGGACTTTTAATATTTAATTTATTTTACTGTAACTGTAACAGTCTTTGATTTTTGAGAACCATCTCTTGCAGTTACTGTAATTTTACATGTACCCTTTTTGATACCTTTGATAATACCCTTAGAGTTAATTGTTGCAACCTTTGCATTGCTACTCTTTACTGTAACTGTTTTATTGCCACAGTTTGCAGGGCTTACATATGTTTTTAGTTTGAAAGTCTTACCTTTCTTAATTGTTACCTTTGTGCTATTCACAGAAACTGATTTAACGGCATACTTAAATGGGTTTTTGTATAGTTTTGCATAAGAATGAATACCTGAACCTTTGTTACCGTAAATAGTAATCTTCTTACCATTTGGGTAATACTTATAAGTAAAATAACCGTTAGAGTCCTTAATTGAGAATGCCTGTTTTACAAAAATATCATAGCCTGTCTTCTTACAAGTTGAAGGTACATATAGTGAACTGATACTACTGCAACCGATAAATACTTTAGAACCAAGTTTCTTAAGCTTTGTACCTAGTGTATTGCCCTTTAGTTTTTGACAATTAAAGAAAGCAGATGTACCAATGTTTGTTACCTTTTTAAAGTTAAGTGTTGATGCTAACTTCTTACAGTTTGCAAATGCATTATCATCAACATATGTAACATTAGAGAAGTTAATTGAACCTGTCATATTCTGACAATTAAAGAATGCATTGTAACCAACATAACCTAGCTTACTTGAAGAAGTAAACTTTTTAAGTTTTTTACAACTATCGAATGCAGCAATATCAACTCTCTTAACATTAGATGTACCAGTAATTGTTGTTAGGTTAGTACAACCATAAAAAGCATATTTACCGATTTTCTGTGCTGAACCAAGTTTTACTGTTTGTAGTTTCTTAGCATTTTTAAAAGTATAATCTTGAATTACTTTTACCTTTGGTAGGTTAATTGTCTTAATATTTTCTGAACCAAAGAATGCATCAGCATCAATAGAAGTTGCATTTGAGCTAACAGAAGTTAACTTAGGTAGGTTGTACAAAGCAAAACCCTTTATAAACTTTGCATTTCTAATATTAAGTGAAGTTAGATTATCAGCACTATAAACCGCTCTTTTGTTTAGGGAACCTGCAGTAAGGCTAACCAGTTTATCGTTATTGTACATACAATACTCACCTAGTGTTGCATTACCTAGGTTTGCCTTTGTAAGATTATCACAACCATAAAAAGCATTGCCACCAAAAGACTTAGACTTTGGAGCATTAACTGTCTTTAGATTTGTACAATATTCAAAAGCATAGTCACCGTAAGAAGCACTACAATTTGTTGTAAAATTAGTCATAGCCTTACAATTATAAAATACATTCTTGCCTACACTTTTAACTGTTGAAGGTAAAGTAATATCAGTTAAAGAAGTACAATAACTAAAAGCATTATTGCCAATCTTAGTTAGCTTTGAAACACCATCAAACTGTACAGAAACAAGATTTGATAGATTATAAAAAGCATATGAACCGATAGAAGTGATATTACCATCAATAACTACTCTGTTAATTTCCTGATACTTAGAACTCCATGGTGCATTATAAGCAGTAAAGTTAGGTAATTCACCTGAACCTACAATATAAAGGTAACCACCACTAACACCCCAAGAGATGTTGCCTACTGTTGCAGAAGTTTCCACAGTATTTGTTTCTTTAGCAGAAACAGAAATTGCTGTTGTCATAGCAGTCATACACATTAAAACTGCCAAAACAATGGATAATAATTTTTTCATAATATTCCTCCTTTTATCCTATTAATATTTTATCATTTTTTCTTATCATTTACTATTGAATAAATGCTAAAATTTATTACACACATAAGCATTATTATTGTAAAACTTTACTATACAATTTTTTCTATTTAAAATAAAAGTCAAATTTACTTAAAATAAGTCAAAATTAGTCAGAAAAAAGGCTGTCCCATAACGGAACAGCCTTATAAGTCAGAATAGATAATATGATTAACTAATTAAAAATTAGTTGTTGATTAGCTTATCGCCATCATCCCAGCTATATAGCTTACGGATTTCCTTACCAACGATTTCTGATGGATGCTGAGCAGCATTCTTACGCATAGCTCTGAAGTGAGCCTGACCACCTGCTGGTGACATATCTAGTAGGAAGTCCTTAGCAAAAGCACCACTCTGGATGTCTGCTAGAATCTGCTTCATAGCCTTCTTTGTGTCTTCTGTAACAATCTTTGGACCTGTGATGTAGTCACCGTATTCAGCTGTGTTAGAGATTGAATATCTCATACCTTCGAAACCTGACTGATAAATTAGGTCAACGATTAGCTTCATTTCGTGGATACATTCAAAGTAAGCATTTCTTGGGTCATAACCTGCTTCACATAGTGTTTCAAAACCAGCCTGCATTAGAGCACAAACACCACCACATAGAACAGCTTGTTCACCGAATAGGTCAGTTTCTGTTTCTGTCTTGAATGTTGTTTCTAGAACACCAGCACGGCTACCACCGATACCTGCTGAATATGCTAGAGCTAACTGCTGAGCCATACCTGTGTAATCCTGTTCAACAGCTACTAGACAAGGAACACCCTTACCTGCCTGATATTCTGAACGTACTGTGTGACCAGGTCCCTTAGGAGCAATCATTGTAACATCAACATTAGCTGGAGGTACAATCTGACCAAAGTGAATTGCAAAGCCATGAGCGAACATTAGCATATTGCCTTCTTCTAGGTTAGGTTCAATGTCCTTCTTATACATAGCTGCCTGCTTTTCATCGTTGATTAGAATCATAATGATGTCAGCCTGCTTAGCTGCTTCTGCTGCTGTAAATACTTCAAAGCCCTGAGCTTCAGCCTTAGCCCAGCTCTTAGAACCGTTATAAAGACCAATAATAACCTTTACGCCACTATCCTTTAGGTTAAGTGCATGTGCGTGGCCCTGTGAACCGTAACCGATAATTGCTACAGTCTTATCCTTTAGTAGGTTAAGATCACAATCCTGTTGATAAAAAATTCTTGCTGCCATTTTATATTCCTCCCTTAAAATTGGCATAATATAAGGTTAAATAGCATGGAAAATTTAATGCTAGTTAATCGCTTAATCGTTGAAGCCACTGTGATAGGCTTCACCATGTCCCTTTTCAATAGCTACTTTACCTGTACGAACAATTTCCTTGATACCAAATGGTCTCAGTAATTCAAGCAAAATGTCGATTTTGTCAACTTCTTCGCTATATTCAAGGGTTACTGCAGATGATGAAACATCTACAATTTTAGCTTGAACAAGTTGTGCAATACCCATAATTTCTTCTCGTTTCTTACTTGTGCAAGAAACTTTAATTAAGAGTAATTCACGACCTATATATTCACCCTCTTCAAGGCGTTTAACCTTGATAACAGGGATAAGCTTGTTTAGTTGCTTTTCAATCTGTTCAACTACATATTCGTCACCATCAGTAACAATTGTAATTCTAGAGATTTTAGGATTACTTGTTACACCAACGGCTAGACTGTCAATGTTAAATGCTCTTCTTGAGAAAAGACCAGAAATCTTTGACAATACGCCTGAACAGTTCTCAACAATAACTGATAAAGTATATTTCATCTTAATCCCCCTACTTAAATTGATGGTGTATCAGGATGAACATTACAGATAAGAATGAAAGGTTCTTTTAGCTTAAACATTTCTTCTGCAACTTTTTCAGCCTCTTCGTTTGAGTTAACTTCAGCAGTCTTAATACCATAAGCCTCAGCAATCTTTGTGAAATCAGGATCACCAAGGATTGTAGCACTGTATCTGCTACCGTAATGGTTTGACTGAAGTTCTCTAACCATACCAAGACGATTGTTACGCATAACAATAATCTTAATATCAACATTATTCTGCATAATTGTGCCAAGTTCAGTTAGGTTCATTTGGAAAGAACCGTCACCACAAACTGCAACAACGTCTCTTGATGGTCTTGCCATTTTAGCACCAATTGCTGCAGGAACACTGTATCCCATTGTACCCATACCACCGGTTGTAAGGAATCTGCCCTCACGAATACGGAAGTTGTTAGCACACCAAATTTGGTTCTGACCAACATCGGCTACAAGAATACCCTTGCTCTTCATCATAAATGAAAGTTTTGCAATCAATGATCTTGGTTCAACATAACCTTCCTTAACAGGTGGAACTCTATAAAGTTTTTCTTTCCATTCTCTATAGGTTTCACACCACTGATGAGGAATGTGGTAGTCACCGATTTCATCAATTAACTTTTCAATTACATTCTTCATATCCCCTACAATCGGTACTGTTGTTCTAACATTCTTACCGATTTCAGCAGGGTCAATATCTATATGTATAATCTTGCTTGTACGACTAACCTGGTCAGGCTTTGCAACAGCTCTGTCACCAAGTCTAGCACCACAAACAATAAGCAAGTCACTTTCATGCAATGCCATATTTGCATATTTCTTACCATGTGTACCTAACATACCAAGGTAACGCATATGTTCACTAGGCATTACACCGATACCCATTAATGTAGAAATTACCGGAATACCTGTCATTTCTGCAAACTGTTGTAGCTTTAGCTTACTTCCTGAAGAAAGTACACCACCACCGGCAACAATAAGTGGTCTTTCTGCTTCTTTAATAAGGTCAATTGCCTTTTTAATCTGCATCTTGTGACCACGAACATTTGGTTTGTATCCAACAATATCAACACTATCCGGATATTCAAAAGACTCAATCTCTTCTTCCTGAACATCCTGAGGTATATCTATAAGAACAGGTCCCATTCTGCCTGTTGTGGCAATATGGAAAGCCTCTTTAAATACTCTTGGCAAGTCCTTTGTATCATTTACAAGGTAGCTATGCTTTACAAATGGTTCACAAGCACCTGTAATGTCAGCTTCTTGGAAAACATCTCTACCAAGAAGTTCTCTCTTTACCTGTCCTGTAATACAAATAACCGGAATACTGTCTGAGTAAGCAGTAGCTATACCGGTAATCATATTTGTAGCACCGGGACCGGATGTTGCAACACATACACCAACCTTGTTACTGCAACGGCTATAACCGTTAGCTGCGTGTACTGCTGACTGTTCCATTCTTACAAGAACATGCTTTATATTAGATTTATATAGTGAATCATAAAATGGACATATAGCTGCACCCGGATAACCGAAAACTGTATCAATGCCTTCAGCTTCCAAGCACTTAATCATAATGTCTGCACCACTAATCATAAGCCTATTATACTCCTATGCTAAATTTTTACTATTTTTTACTCTCTTGATTATACAATATTCCCTAATTTATTTCAAGTAGTGAAAGCAAAAAAAACTCCTTGATTTTTCTAAATCTATATGTTATAATACATTATACGTTGCAAACCAGTTATACTTTTGGTTTATATAAGCGAACGACAGGCCCTATACGATTGAGGCCTGTGAATCATGTCAGGCAGGGAACTGAGCAGCATTAAGCAGTGTTCTCGATGCGATATAGTAAGTCTGCCGTTCACTTATGTAAATCATTGCCGTTATGACGGCATAACGGTTTGCAATTTTTTATTTTACAGAAAAGCAGGTGAATTTTATGTATCAAGTTTTGTACCGTAAATGGAGACCGGAAACATTTGCTGATGTAGTAGGTCAACCTCATGTTACTGTTACTCTTAAAAATGAACTTAAAAGTGGCAGAATCAATCATGCTTATTTATTCACCGGTTCTAGAGGTACAGGTAAAACAACTTGTGCTAAAATTCTTGCAAAAGCAGTTAACTGTCTTGATTTACAAGATGGCAACCCTTGTGGTAAATGTGAAAACTGTATTGATTTTCAAGAAGGCAACTTACTTGATGTTGTAGAAATGGATGCAGCCAGTAACAGAGGTATTGATGATATTAGGGAACTAATTGAAGAATCATCCTTTTCCCCATCAAAAGGTAAGTATAGAGTTTACATTATAGATGAAGTTCATATGCTTACTGATGCAGCCTTCAATGCTTTGCTAAAAACACTTGAAGAACCACCTGCTCATGTTATATTTATTCTTGCTACAACAGAAGTTCATATGTTACCTCAAACAATTCTTTCCAGATGTCAGCGTTTTGACTTCCACAGAATTTCTCCTGAGGATATTACAAAAAGACTAAAGTATGTTGCAGAACAAGAAAATGTAACTATTACTGATGATGCTTGTCACCTAACTGCAGTTATTGCAGACGGTGCAATGCGTGACTCTTTGTCTATAATGGATAGATGTATCGGCATTAGCAAAAATATTGATGCAGAAGTTGTGAGACAAGCTGCCGGTCTTGCTCAAAAGGACTACCTATTCTCCCTATCTTCTGCTTGTATAAACAAGAACCCTCAAAGAGCCTTAAAAATTGTTGATAAGCTACATTCCGAAAGTAAAGATATGGCAAGGCTTTGTGCTGAACTTATTGACCACTTTAGAAATTATATGCTTATCAAAACAATTAATAACCCAAGACAAATGATTGTTATGAGTGATGAGGAATTCGATGAGGCAGTAAGTCAATGTGATTATGTTTCTTTGGCAGATATAATTTACTTTATGGATGTACTTCAGAGAAGTGCTGAAAGAATGGGAAAAAGCTCCTCTAACCGTACAGAAATGGAAACTGCTTTAATTAAGTTAACTGCTCCTGAACTGGACGGTAGTCAAGAGGCTTTGCTTTCAAGATTAGTTAAACTTGAAAGAGCAGTAAATATGGGAAACTTCGGTTCAGCAAAAGCTACCGAAACTAAAGAAGTTACTAATAAAGAAACTTCACCTATTGCAAAAGAAGAAGTTGCTACTTCTTCCCCAATTTCTACAGAGCCAATTCAAAAGGAAGAAAAGGTTGTTTCTAAAGAAAAGCCACCTGTTAATCCATTTGTTGATGACGGTACACCTAAACAAGATAAGTATGCAGGTGCAGATAGCTTAAGAAACAAGATTGAGGAAGTAAAAAAAGGACTTCTAAAAAAGGAAGAAAGAGCTAAAGCAGAAAAGTCATTTGCTCCAACTGTTCCAAGCAGTCCCGTACCATTCCCAGAAATTATTAATCACAATGAACCAAAAAAAGTTGAGGAACACAAGCCTGCCCCAAAAAAGCAACTTAACCTTGAAGAAATTTATGCTAATGCAAAACCATTTATGCAATGGCAAGAAGTTGTAGAGAACCTAAAAGAATATAGCAAAACTATTGCTATGTCTTTCTTAGATACTACTGCTTATGTCAGTGGAAATTATCTACTGATTGATGCAAAAACAGATATACCTTTTCAACTGCTAAAGAGAGATCCTGAACAGAAGGACAGAATCCGAGATGCAGTTCAGGAATTAACCGGTAAGAGATATAACCTTGGTCCATACAAGCCACCGGTTAAAAGAGTTGAAAAAAATGACCCTCTGGATGAATTTACTGACAATTTAAAGGAAAAAGGTATTGAAATTACTGAAGAATAAAGTATAATAATTTTATAAAGCGAAAGGAAATATTAATATGAAAGCAAGATTACCAAAGAACTATGGTGGTGGCGGCATTGGAAATATGCAGCAACTAGCTATGCAGGCACAGAAAATGCAACAGAAAATGGAAGAAACAACTACCGAGCTGGAAGAAAAAGAATACTCAGCTACTGCCGGTGGTGGTGCAGTTAAGGCTACTGTTACAGGTAAGATGGAAGTTAAGTCACTTGAAATTGACCCTGAAGTTGTTGACCCTGAAGATGTTGAAATGTTAAGTGATATTGTTATCGGTGCAGTTAACGAAGCTCTTAGAAATGCTGCAAAAGAAAAGGAAGATGCACTATCTGCTATTTCCGGTGGTCTTAGCATTCCGGGTATGTTCTAATGGCAAGTTATAGCGTTGCTCCTTTGCAAAAACTCATTGAGCAATTTGAAAAACTTCCGGGTATCGGTGCAAAAACTGCCCAAAGACTTGCATATTTTGTTCTAAATATGCCAAAAACAGAAGCAGAGGAATTTTCTAAAGCTATTATTGATGCACATGAAAAGATAAAGTATTGTAGCATTTGTTGCAACTTTACCGACAAAGACAAATGTCCTGTTTGTACAAGCACAAGCCGTGACCATTCTGTTATTTGTGTTGTTGAAACACCAAGGGACGCAATGGCAATGGAAAGCACTAATGAATACAGAGGTACTTATCATGTACTTCACGGAGCAATCTCTCCCCTAAACGGTGTTGGTCCTGACCAGTTAAAGATTAAAGAACTTTTGGCAAGGCTGAATAATCAAGAGGTTAAGGAAGTTATTATGGCAACTAACCCTACTGTTGAGGGTGAAGCAACTGCTATGTACTTAACAAGATTACTAAAACCACTTGGTATAAAAGTTACAAGACTGGCATATGGTATTCCTGTAGGTGGAGATTTGGAATATGCTGATGAAGTTACACTTGCAAGAGCTTTGGAAGGCAGAACAGACCTTTGATAAATTTTAGGTGTAGTTATGAAAGAAAGTACAAAAACAATTGCACAAAATAAAAAAGCCCATCATGACTACTTTGTACTTGAAAGCTATGAGGCAGGTATTGAGCTTTGTGGCACAGAAGTTAAGTCACTAAGGGCAGGTAGAGTAAATCTAAAAGATAGTTGGTGCAATATTGTTGACGGAGAAATCTTCGTAAACGGTATGCATATTTCTCCTTATGACCATGGTAATGTTTTTAACAAAGACCCTATGAGAGTAAGAAGACTGTTAATGCACAAAAAAGAGATTTTAAAACTCTTTGGCACACTTCAGCAACAAGGACTTTCACTTATCCCTATCAGCCTTTACTTTAAAGGTAGCAAGGTTAAGATGCAAGTAGGTCTTTGTAAAGGTAAAAAGCTTTATGACAAGAGAGCTTCTATGGCTGAAAGAGATGCCAAAAGAAACATAGACAGAGCCTTGAAAGAAAGGCAATATTAATCCACATTATAGGCAGGAAACTGCCTTATATATGGGGGTGTAAAGGTTTCGACGGGGGTTTTGAACCTTAGTAAGCGAGTAGTGGCGTAGGACCACTTATAACCTACAACTTTTTAAATTAAACGACAACAATAAAGTTGCTCTAGCTGCTTAATGCAGCTTGTCCTCTTTAAGATTACCACGACTTAATCAGGGCATCATTTAGTGGTAAATGTGAACATTGGAGTGTTCCGACCATTGTCACACATTAGGAACTACTAAGCATAGTAGCCTGTTTGTAGGCGACTATGTAAGGGAATGTTAATATACAAACTACACTCGTAGAAAGCTTTGGGAATAGATTTTCGGACAGGGGTTCGATTCCCCTCACCTCCACCAAACAAGTATTGGATGAACACCTACTTTTTCAGCGGCGGATTTGCCGTCAGATGTGTTCTCTGATACAAAAACAGAACGCCGTTTCAGTGTAAAAGCTGAAGCGGCGTTTTTCTGTCTTTAAAAGATTTTTTATCCACATATTCGATTTTTGGGTAAGCTCCGTTTATAATGAAATCATCAAAATGAAACGGAGGTAGCAGAATGAGAAATCCGAGATATCACTTATATTTATCACCCGATGAACGGCGTACAGTCATCAACAGCCTTATTGATTTGAGAAATGATCTCATCTCACGAGGAAAGTACACCGACGTTATAGATGAACTGATAATCAAGTTCACAAAAGCCAAAGTCAAGAAAATCAAGATTAAGGTGGTTTGAAATGAGAGTTTATCATATTTTTGATAGAGTAACAGGAGGAATATGATATAATAAAATCAATATTCCAATGGAGGAAACCATGAGCAGAAAATATGATAAGCGATTAAAAGCAAATGTAGTATATGATATATGTGAATTAGGCAAATCTACAAGTAGAACTGCAAAAGAGTACAACATCCCTCTTAAAACTG
>NZ_JBBMEY010000052.1:0-10522 GCF_040096285.1 Ruminococcoides intestinihominis
TCATTCTTCCAATTTACGAGCGACAGCTCCCTTTACACAAGGGAGCCTTATTTGCTAAAATTTGTTACTACCTACTTACCCCTACAAAACCTAATTTGTAGTGGGAAATTTCCTCTACACACAAACAAAATTAAAATATCAAAATCACATTATCAAATATTTTTTGCAAAACAAAACCCACTAGTCAACCGAAAGTGGCTTACTAATGGGCTTTTTATGGAGCTGATAATCGGGCTTGAACCGATGACCTCTTCCTTACCATGGAAGTGCTCTACCTACTGAGCTATATCAGCAAATATAAAATTTACATAACAAAAATAATATAACATTAATACAAGAAAAAATCAAGTGTTATTTGATACTTTTATAAAATTTATAAGGTAGTCGGTTATACAAAATAACCAACTACCTTAATTTTACATTAATGGTGAGAATAATCGCAAAACTGCATAATAAATTCTACGGAAGAAACCTACATTCAAGTTTTCTTCTAAAACAATTTGATTGCCGTATTGTTGAGTATCTAGGAAATCCTCTTTAACTTGGCTTATTATTGAGGATTTATAGAACAAACAACCGTTTTCAAAGTGCAAGTAAAGACTTCTAAAGTCAAAGTTTACTGTGCCTACTGTTGCAATTTCATCATCCACTACAACATTTTTGCAATGTACAAAACCTTTTGAATATTCGTAAATTTTGACACCATTGCGAATAAGTGCAGGATAATATGACCTTGTAGCTTGGAAAACTGTCTTTTTGTCCGGTATACCCGGTGTTATGATTCTTACATCAACACCTCTTTTGGCTGCTAAGGTTAATGCTCTTGTCATTTCAGCACTGATTATTAGATACGGTGTTGTAATGTAAATGTACCTTTGAGCCTTGTTGATTATGGATAAATACACATTTTCGGAAGTTGGTTCATCATCAAGTGGTGTGTCACCATAAGGACAAATATAACCGTCACCTTGTGGCATAACAGAAATTTCATCAATATATCTGTCAGGAAAATAAGGGGAAAAGTCCCATTCTGTTCGCCTTAGTGCATTCCATGTGGATAAGAACATTTCTGTTAAATTCCACACAGCGTCACCTTTCAGCATAATACCGTCATCTTTCCAATGACCGAATCGTTCTATTCTGTTAATGTATTCATCAGCTAAATTAATACCACCGGTAAAGCCTGTATGACCGTCAATAACCATAATTTTTCTGTGGTCACGATTGTTAGCTACTGATGAAAGTACAGGTCTAAAGGGATTGAACTTAATGCACTTAATACCGTAACTTTCTAAAGTTTTTGGGTAGTTGTTTGGCAAAAGTGAAATACATCCAACATCATCATAAATCAGTCTAACATCTAAACCACGAGATGCCTTATCCTTTAGAATATCAAGAATACTGTTCCACATATATCCATCGGCAATAATGAAATATTCTAAGAAAATATAGTGCTTTGCATTTCGTAATTCTTCCAGCATAACAGGAAAATTATATTCACCAAGTGGATAGTAACAAACATCACTTTTCTTATATACAGGATAACCCATCCTATCTATGTAACCGAAAATATTTTTCATACATAGGTCTTGCTTTTCAATTTCATAAAGAGTAACACTGCAATCAGGTTTAAACTTCTGAGAATGACTTTCACTTTTATCCATTCTTTTTCGCAAAAATCTACCGGGTCTTTTGCCACCTGCAACAAAATATACCATACCACCAAAGGTAGGCAAAGCAACCATAGGAATAATCCAAGCCATTTTGTAGGCAGTATTTTTGTTGGAATTAATAATAGAAACAATCTGGGAAATTGTGATTAAAATAAAAAATACTCTTACAATTCTAAAAGCAAGTTGGAACTCAAACATTAAAAATAGCAGAAAGACTACTTGAATAAAAATGATAAATCCGATTATGAAAACTCTTGAGAAAATTTTGTTTAGAAATTTCATAAGAACTCCTTAATATCTAATGTTAATCAGTATTATAACAAATAGTGGTTAACTAATCAACAGTAAATAAGCAGAATAAAACCACTGTTTATTGACTATTTTTGTGACTTCACTTATAATGAAAGTAAATTAACTATAAGGGAGTTTATGATGAATCTATCTACAGCAACATCTGTAACCGGTGGTATTCTTCTTGGTATTATCCTACTGGTTATCGGTATTATAATTTGGTTTGTATTTTTAATGCTTAAAAAAAGAAAGAAATCTATTGCACCTAAACACGGTGGTAAGTCCGGTTATGTAGTAGGTGGTATTGGTTTGGCAATTACTGTTGTGTCTTTGATTGCAATGTTAGTTACCGGTACAACAAGTGGTGTGGGTACTATCCTTTCAACTATGAAAAGTGACAGTAAGGCTATTTGTGACGGCAAAATGTATGTGAAAACCGATTTTACTTATAACGGAAACAATGATTATAAGCTATCAAAAGCTGAGGGTGTAATCTCTGGTGCAAGTGATTTGAATACCTTGAAAGGTTATAGCGAATATAAAATTTTAGTATCATTAAATACTAACATTTCCGGTGTTATCTTTGTTGAAGAAGATAGCGAAAGAAGTTTTGAAGAAAAATATACTGATTATGACAACTTTAAGTGTGGTGTAGTATTTGACACTAAGGATAAGAAAATGTCAACTAATGAGTCGGATATAAGCACAAGTCTTTTTGAAAAAGTAATTTCAATGGATAACTACAAGGAAGTTGATAAGGACAAAATCAGCTATGTGGATAAAATTGATACAAAACAAAATTGTACTTTTTGGGGTACAAGTGATGATGAACTGGTAACAAGTCAGGTTAAACTATTCCCTAAGGATAAGAACAAAAAGTATATTAGAGTTGTTGACAGTAAGTACTATGAACTTGATGACAGTTTAACAAAAACTGTTGATAGATACTTTAAGTAATAATTGCTATTAGAAAGAGGCTTTTCATAGCCTCTTTTTTGTTGTATAAATATTATTGCTATGTTAAAGACTTGAATTAAATGGCAATAAGTGATACAATTATAATGTTATTTTATACACTATGAAAACAGAAAGGAAGATTGTAATGGGTATGACAATGACACAGAAAATCTTAGCAGCACATGCAGGACTTTCTGAGGTTAAAGCAGGACAGCTAATCGAGGCAAATTTGGACCTTGTACTTGGTAACGATGTTACTTGTCCGGTTGCTATCAATGTTTTTGAAGAAAATGGTGCAGACTCTGTTTTTGATAACACAAAAATTGCAATGATTATGGACCACTTTACTCCTAACAAGGATATTAAAGCAGCAGAACAGGTAAAGATTTCTCGTCAGTTTGCTGACAAGTATGATATTAAGAATTATAGAGATGTAGGTCAGATGGGTATTGAACATGCCCTACTTCCTGAAATCGGTTTAGTAGGTCCCGGTTCACTATGTATCGGTGCTGACTCTCACACATGTACATATGGTGCTTTAGGTGCTTTCTCAACAGGTGTTGGTTCAACAGATATGTGTGCCGGTATGATTTCCGGTAAGGCTTGGTTTAAAGTTCCATCAGCTATTAAGTTTGAACTTGTTGGTGAACCTCAGGGTTATGTTAGTGGTAAGGATGTTATCCTACACATTATCGGTATGATTGGTGTTGACGGTGCATTATACAAGTCAATGGAATTCTGTGGCGAAGGCATTAAGCATCTAAATATGGATGACAGACTATGTATTGCAAATATGGCTATTGAAGCCGGTGCAAAGAACGGTATCTTCCCTGTTGATGATATTACAAGAGAATACTGTGACGGTAGATTCCAGGGTACTCCTGTAGAATATACTGCTGACGAAGATGCTGAATATGACGAAACATATGTTATTGACCTAGCAACACTTCGTCCAACAGTAGCATTCCCTCACCTACCTGAGAACACAAAGACTGTTGATGAAATCGGTGAAACAGAAGTTAAGATTGACCAGTGTGTTATCGGTTCTTGTACAAATGGTAGACTTAGCGACCTAAGAGCTGCTGCTAATGTACTAAAGGGCAAGAAGATTGCTAAGGGTGTAAGATGTATCATCTTCCCGGGTACTCAGCAGATTTGGAAAGATGCTATGCATGAAGGTCTATTCGATATATTTATTGATGCAGGTGCAGTTGTTTCAACTCCAACTTGTGGCCCTTGTTTAGGTGGTCATATGGGTATTTTGGCTGCCGGTGAAAAGGCTATTTCAACAACAAACAGAAACTTTGTTGGTCGTATGGGTCATGTTGACAGTGAGGTTTACCTTGCTTCTCCTGCAGTAGCTGCAGCATCAGCTGTTAAGGGCTACATTACAGATCCGGAAAAACTTTAATTAGGAGGTTTTATTACTATGAACGCACATGGTACAGTACATAAGTTTGGGGATAATGTAGATACTGATGTTATTATTCCTGCTAGATATTTAAACACTTCTTCTCATAGTGAACTTGCTGCTCACTGTATGGAAGATATTGATAAAGACTTTGTTAAGAATGTAAAGCAAGGTGACATTATGGTTGCCGAAAAGAACTTTGGTTGTGGTTCTTCAAGAGAACATGCTCCAATTGCTATTAAGGCTTCAGGTGTCAGTTGTGTTATTGCATCAACATTTGCAAGAATTTTCTATCGTAATTCTATTAACATCGGTCTTCCAATTCTTGAATGTGAAGAAGCTGCTAAGGATATTAAGGATGGAGATACTGTTTCTGTAAACTTTGACACAGGTGTTATCACTAACGATACAACAGGCAAAACATATCAGGCAGAACCATTCCCTGAATTTATTCAGAATATTATTGCTAAGGGTGGACTTATTAACTCTATTCTTAACAAATAATATATAAAAAGAAAAAAAGAACTGAGGGCAAGAAATGAAGAGAACAATCAGCGTAATTATTTGTGGACTTGTAGTTTTATCTTCACTGTTATTTGCAACAGGTTGTGGCAAAAATGCTTATGATATTGATTTATCTAAGTATGTTCAGTTTGATGGATTTAGTGGTACAGCAACATTAAATTCAAAGGCTGACTATCAAAAGTGCAAAGATGAAAGAGATGAAATTGCAGAAAAAAGAAGTGATATTAGCGATAAAAGTGACAGTAAGTACAAGGAATATTCAGAGAAAATTGCTGAACTTACTGAAACAAAAAATGCTCTAAACAATATCACATTTTCACTGGTTAAAGGTAATGACGGTAAAATCAAAAATGGCGATACTATCACAGTAAAGGCTAAGTATGATGAAGATAAGTTAAAGAACTTTGGTGTAAACATAAAGTCAGATGAATTTTCTTTCAAAGTAAGTGGCCTTGAAGAAAAGAAAATTATTGACCCATTTGATAAGGAACATTTTGAACTAAAAGTCAGTGGCTTAGACGGTGACGGTAGAGTTGAAAATGGCAAGAGTAACGCAAAGATTTACTATCTATTTAACCCATCATACAACCTAAAGAATGGTGACAAGGTTACTGTTGAAGCTACTATGTACGACAATGATGCAGTACTAAAGGATAGCGAAGACAAAGACGGCACTACTGCTAAAAAGGAAATTACAATTTCCGGTTTAGGCACAGTTCCTAAAACACTTGATGGTGTAGATACTTCTGATATTGATGAAATTCTATTTAATAAAGTTAAGAATGATACAGATATTGAAGAAGGTGACACACTAAAGGGTTATGACCTAAATATTAGTGAAAATGATTATATGTTTGCTAAACTTAAAGTTACAAAGTTAGGTGACTATAAGAAGGTAAACGGTATCTATGGTTACAAGGAATATAATGGTGAAAGTGATTGTAGATATGGTGTTGTTTACTCCAGACAGATAACTGCAAAGGTTATTGATACCGGCTATTCTAAGAAAATTAAGAAAGGCTCAACAAAAACATTTACAGTTTATCTAGGTGCTTATGTTAGTGGTGGTTATCTAATGGTTACTGATGATAATAAATTGGCTAAGGCTACTTCTTATTCAATGTATGTATCAACAACCAGTGGAAGTACATATAAGCAAGTTAAAAAGAATATGACTTACGATTCAGAATATAAATATACTGAAGTAAAGTAAAAAATTAACCGATTAGCCCACTAGGGTTAATCGGTTTTTACTTTCTGAAGAAAAAGACTGTTGCATTTTGTACAACAGTCTTTCTTAATACTAAAATTAATTTTATTTATATGGGTGAGAATTTAAATATTCTTCCAAAATGTTACCGGCAATTTTACAAAGTTCGGAACAAGGTCTTTTCTTGTAATATTCATCAGTTCTTTTTTCCGGAACAATACCGTCCTTCTTTACAAGTCCTAAAAGTTCCTTACAAATAATAGAACCGTTAATTTCTTTGTATTTGTCGGCAACTTCATTGATTCTTTGGTACAGTTCTTTCTTAGTCTGAAAGTCCTTTGGGTCGCTATAACCATATAGAATACTTAGCACATATACCATACCGCTGACACAACCACAAACTTCTCTCATTCTGCCCATTCCACCACCAAAGCCTGAAACGGACATTGCCACAACATCACTTGGAATGTTTAGCTCATCGGCAAATGCCATAGCTACTGATTGGGAGCAGTTGTAACCTTCTTTAAACAAGGACTCAGCCTTTTCACCTTTAGTCATTTAAAGCCTCCAGCTGTTTCTCAAATTCAGCAAGTTTCTGCTGAGCTTTCTTTAACTTTTCTTGACCTTCTTCTGAAGTGTCATCCTTGTGCTTTTCAATAACACCTTTCTGAGTTTCAATAAAGTGTTCAAGAACTTTCTTTCTTAAATCAGAAGTTTCTTCATCTTTATATCTGTTTGAAGGTGCTTCTTCTTCTACTTCTTCATTGTCATCATAATCAACTTCTTCACCGTTTCTCTCAACAAGAACATTAGGGTTGTTATGAAGTTCAATATTCTTAGTTGCAACGCCCATAACATCTCTGTTAATAACGAGGTTGATGCCAACAGGGTTAATTGCAATTGCAAATAGATTATCTGTCTTGAAGATACGGTAAACCTCTACAAATGGAAGTTCAATACAAACTTTCTTGTCGTCATCAAGGGATGCATAGTCCTTCATAAGTGGTGTGTTTACAAAGTAATCATATTCCTTGTGGTCTGTTAGTACAGGTAAAATCTTCTGACCTTCAACATTTGTATTTAGGAAAGGATACTTAACCTGCATTTGGTCACCGTCTCTGCTTTGTACGATAGCAGGTACAAGTAGTGTAGCTTTCTGTAGTGCTAAAGTTAGAGGGCTGTTTTCCTGTACTGCAATGTTTTTGTCTTCCTTACGGAACTTTGCAACATGCTGTAGGAAGATTAGTGACTCTATGTAAAGGTCAGGGTTGATAGTTGTTTCACTTTTTTCAGCTTTAAAGATAGTATCTCTTGGGATAACTAGTGGTCTTAGTCTACCATCAGTAAACTGAATGTTCTGGAAACCAAGTCTTTGCATATCTTCAACAAGTGCAATAAAGTCATCACCGGTAATTTCACGAATTTCAACATCAAAATTCTGTTCAGCAAGGTTGCTGATTAGGTAATCGGCACCGCTTGTATCAACAAGTACAATAGCATCCTTGTCGTGTGCATAGAAGTGGCTTGTGCCATGTGAAACTACAATCCACATTTTATCCAGATTTAGAATTTTCTCTAAAGTAAGCATACGGAAATGGATAACATATTCTGTAAACATCTTAAGGTCATCTTCATTGTTGATTTCCTTTGCTTTAGGGATGCAATGTTCTTCCAGATAATCTATAAAGCAGATGTTTTCAGCAACAGTTGCATTTTGCATTGCTTCTCTGCCATGGTCATGGTCTTCAAAAAAAGCCTTGATTAGCTCTTGTATTCTTTCGTTACTTATCATTTTATCAATTCCTTTATAGTTGATATGTAAATTATACCATAGGTATTTATTTTTGTAAATGAAAATAGTAAGTTTTTACTAAAAATCAGTTGGATTTGTTCTTTCCTTTTATAACTTTGTCAATCATATATAGGATATAACCAAGTGCAATAAAGATAGCAAGTAATACTCCTACCCAACCTAGGAAGCCACTCCAACCTAGCTTTCCTAGGTCTAAGAAAAAGTATGGGTAAATTACAACACCTTTTGCCGGATGTGTAATCAGTGAACTTCTGATAACAATATATGCAACATAAATAAGTGGCATAATTACTGATAATATAGGGTCAACTACCTTTAGTGTGTTTCTCTTGCAGAACAGTAACCAGTCAAGAAAATACATAATAGGCAGTACACAGTGAAGTAGTGTACAAGAAATATCTGTAAAGTATGTATATGGTGTGTGTTCATTTGATAGTAGAATGTTGTACACAAAGAAAGTTACCAAAATCATTATTAAACAGTAAAACCTAAATCGTGGCAATACTGTATCTTTGCCTTTTGCTGAAAAGATTAAGGATATAAACATAACTATTATACAAATATAGTTAGATAAATTTGTGTAAAATACATACCAGTTAATGTTGTATTCCCTATTAAACCAACCTAGGCTTGAGAGGATTCCCACCACACCTAAAGTTACAAAAATTGTGCGAAAAATTACTGCACTTACATTTACATTTTTTCTCATACTTTCCTCCATAGATAGCAAAAGGCTGTCAACGACAGCCTTAAGTAGTTTGTTTGTAATCAGAAAGAATCTTCTTCTGCAATTTCATTTTCAGCATCAGTTGATGGCTGATTGTGGCTGATTGCTTGATTTATCATTTTCTTTCTGTTTTCTGCTCTTACTTCTTCAGCAGTTTTTTCGTGAGTATCTTCACGCTTGATTTCTTTAACAATTACTTTTACAGGAGTTTTCATTTCCTTGTACTCGTTTTCATTGGAACAAGCAACAGTTAGAGAGTCCAGTTCTTCACTGGTGATTTCTTCTTTATTTTCAGGTGACTGATCGGTAATACCATCAGCTATTTCAATATAGCGTCTATGAGCTCTTTCAAGTCTTTCACTGCTTGTTTCAATAACTTGACAGATTAGGTGGTGTTCCTTCTTGTCCTCTTCTGTCATATTTTCATAAAAAGCCTTACCCAGTGTAGTAAAGGCCTGTTCCATAGTTTTGTTTTCTTTCTTCATTATACTGCGAAGACGGTTAAGCTGAGCTTTTTGATGACTTTTTTCTACAACATCTTGTGCTACATCAACAATTGCATTTTTTGCTGAGCATAAACCATCAGTAATTGTTTCTAAAATAGTCATAATAAACCTCCTAGTTTATTTGATAAGTACAATGTACTATAACACTATTAAAACAGATTTTTCCTTTAAAAACTTACTAAATTTCTGATTATCTTTTCATAAGTTGGTAAATGCCGATATATCCCGTATTTTAGGGCTTTATCGGTATTTTCTTTTCGGAAGATACCTTGCATAAGCTGGCATTTACCAGCATGAAAATGCAACCAAAAGTAGTAAATGAGTAGTAAATATAAGCTCCGATATTAACAAGCCAGTCTTTCCAGTTCTGCTTTTGCAGATTGAAATGTACCGTGTGCGTAATAGCCAAGTGTCATGGTTATGTTAGCGTGTCCCATGAGGTATTGCAGAGTGTTTGGGTTCATTCCTCTGTTTGCCATATTCGTACAATAAGTATGTCTGAATGAATGTGGCGTGATGTTCGGTAACTTGTCCGTGTGATACTTGTTATACTTCTTAATCAGTCCTCGCACCATGCCCTCATAGTTTCCTGCAACTTTAGGCAAGCCCTCACGATTTAGGAATAGGAAATTGCTGTAACCACCTACAATCAGCGGTTGTGCCTTTCCTCTGTTCTTTAGTATTCTTTGGATTGCTTGATAAGCCCGTTCTGTCAATGGAAGTTCCCGTTTTCCGTTTTTGGTCTTTGGCGTTTCAATATAGTAACCCATTTCGCTATCTTTCAATAACTGGTGGTCTATATTGAGTACTCTGTTCTGCATATCAATATGCGTCGTCAGTCCGCAAAATTCAGAAATACGAAGTCCCGTTTCCAGCAGAAGCACAACCTCATCATAATACTTACTATAAATTTTGTCCTTTTCCATAAAGGCAAGCAGGCGTTCTTCCTGCTCTGGTGTAAGGATAACTTTCTGTTCGGTATCATCTTCCAGAACATCACTTAGCTTAAATTCAAATGGGTTCTTTCTGATACAGTCGTCTTGTATCGCCATGTAAAATGACGCTTTCAAGGAACGCTTATAGTTATCAATCGTTTTATAGGCATATCCTTTTTCACTCATTCTAATAGCCCATTCTTTAGCGTCCGACTGCTTAACCGTATCAATCGCCCTCATACCCAATGGGTCATTTTTCAGAGCGTTCATAAGATACTGTCGTCCTTTTTCAGTAGCCCTTTTGATGTTCTTTCTTTGGCTGTTCTTCTTGTCGTAGAGCTGGCAGACTGTCATTTTACCGCCGACTGTGTCGATACCGTCGTTAAGGTCTTTTTTTATCTGTGCTTCTTTTTCCCTCAACGATATATCATCACGCTTTCCAGCAGGTGTCTTGTCTGTCGGTACAAGTTTCCA
>NZ_JBBMEY010000053.1:0-10393 GCF_040096285.1 Ruminococcoides intestinihominis
ATTCCATATTAGTTGAAACTATCAAATAGCACTACAAACCCTAATTTATCTAGCTAACCTTAACCCACAATAAAAATTAAAAAACTAATTTATACAACTATATTAATCTAAAACAAATTTAAAGAAAAAAGAATACATATAAAGAAAGCAGTTTGTGAAAATTAAATCACAAACTGCTTTTTCTTAATCATTTACCTAATAATACTTTATTACTAAAGCTGATTTTCATTAATCAAGGTAAAATCAAAAATTACTTCTGTACAGGAACAACACAGAACATAACAAAGTCCTCATCACCTGTATTGATGATACTATGGCTATTACCATTAGGGCAATAATGACACTGACCGGCAGAAAAAGATTCTTCACCGTCGTTATAAAGGACTTTAGCATTACCACTAATAGCATAAACAATTTCCCCATTACCTTCATGCTTATGGTAGCCGATAGATGCACCCGGCTTTAGGACAGCTTTCATAATCTTGCCATGCTCATCGTCAAACATTTGAGCAGAAATTTCTTTTTCTCCACCTTTAAAATTTTTAATAACTGTTGTTTCCATATTATTATAATCAAAAATCACAATAAAACACTCCTTGTTGTAAATAAACTATTAACATTATACCATCAAATTATGAATAAATAAAGTGGAAAAACCAAATTGTTTTTGTATTTTTCATTCATTGTTCATAATTTATTAATAAATTCAATCAAAAATAATCAGTTATAAGCTGATTGATAAAGTTTTCACAATATTTTATTCAAAAAGCAGAAAAATTGTGCATAAAAGTGTTGACATTACAGAAAATATATGTAAAATATAAATATGCAAATTAAATTATTACATTTTTAAAATGAATAAATGCAAAAAATAAAAAAATATAAAATATATAAATTTAAAATTAAAGGAGTTTTTACTATGGGTAACGAACTATACAACAACACAATCATCCTAAACAAGCTATGTAAGGCTATCACAAACAACTACCGTAACTGTGCACAGACAAGCTTAGTTAATGACGAGGTTATCTCACCTACAGGTATGGCTATCCTTACTAGTCTTTATGTAAACCCTAGTGATGACACAATCAGCAACATTGCAACTAACATTTATGTTTCTAAGGGTCTTGTTTCAAGAGAAGTTGAAAAGCTTCGTAAGGACGGTTACCTACAGACTATCTCTGATGAAAATGACAGAAGAATGGTTAGACTAAAGCTTGTTGACTCAACAATTCCTCTGGTACAGAAAGAAATGGAAACACTTGATGTTCTAACAGACAAAGTTACTGAAGATATTTCTGAAGAAGATTTCAAGAAGTTCCTTGAAACTGTTGACAAAATTCAGAACAACCTTAACCACCTAACTTATTCCGATACACATAACTAATAAAATAACCGGTAGTATTTTCCTTCAATTTAGCTGTCACGAAAGTGGCAGCTATTTTTTTATATTGTAAGTAATTTGTAACCCTAAATATTGTTGACTTATAATATACCAAATGATAAAATAAACTAGTTAGAGTATGTGTATTTTTAGCCTAGTAATCAGCTGATTATTACACAGTTTTTATAAAAATAACTAAATTTATATTTGAGGTATAATTATGGCAAAAACAATGATTGTTACCAGTGCTACTTCAGGCATCGGCAAGGCTATTGCAAAGAAATTACTAAAAGAATCAACAGATAAAAACGACAAGCTAATTATAAATTATTTCGACAAAAATCAGATGGAAGAAATGTCAAATGAACTTTCCGATACTGATAAAGAAAAGGTTACTTTCATTTATGCCGATATGTCAACATATGAAGGCATGGAAGGTTTTGTTAATGATGTACTAAAGGTATCTGACAAAATCGACTGGCTTGTATGTAACACTGCTATCGGCACATACAAGAAGTTTGAAGAATATGACTATGAACTATGGGACACAATCCTAAGAACAAACCTTTCTGTTCCTACATTTATGGTACAGAAGTTTAAGCCACACTTTAATAACGGTGGCAAGATCATCTTTATGGGTTCACTATGTGGTAAACTTTCATACAGTTCTTCCCTAGTATATTCTGTTTCAAAGGCAGGTGTTCATCACCTGGCAAAGTGCTTACTTAAGGAATTTGATGGTCAAAATGTTTCTATCAACGCTATTGCACCATCATTTGTTGAAACACCTTGGCAGAAGGGTCGTTCACAGGAAAGCTACGACAGAATCAACAGAAAGATTAACCTTCACCGTTTTGCACAACCTGATGAAGTTGCAAAACTTGTATATGACACAATGACCAATGACTTTATCAACGGTACATTACTTGAAATTAGTGGTGGTTACGAATATTTCTAATTAATACTTTAAAATTCACTTATTTGGAGTATATAAAAAATGCTAACACAACATCAAGAAATTTTGTATCAGCTACTTATTGAGATGGCTGATATTTGCACAGAACACAATATTTCTTACGGTATTGGTAGCGACACACTTTTGGGAGCAATCAGCATTAACTCTATGCTTCCGGAAAGCCACACTATCTCTGTTTATATGAAAAGCAATGACTACTACAAATTCATTGAAATTTGCAGTAAAAAATGTGAAAGAACAAACCATCGTTTCTTAGATTGTAGAGAAACAAATGAGTTTTGTACAAATTCTTTTGCCAGATATGTAAACACAAAAACAACTTTAATTGACAAGCACAACCTAATTACCGGTGACAAAGCCGGTATTGGTATTGACATTTACTGCTTGGATAATGTTAGAAATCACAAAAATGATGCTGAGCATTATTACAAAAAGTTAAGGCTTTACTGTGACTTTCTTAACAATAGCAAGAACTACAGTATACCGTATGAAGACAACAAATTTTCTTATCTATTTAATAAAGCAAAAGGCAAAGTAGTTTCTAAAGAGTCTATTCTTGAGTCTTTAGAATCTAACCTGGAAAAATTTAATAATTACAACTGCAACTTTTATATGGTTAGAGAACCTTCATTGCCTGTATGTATTCCAAAAAGAATTGTAGGTTCATTTAATTCTATAGTAACCATTGCAGGTAGAAAGTTCAGAACTTTTGAAAATCCTTATTCTTACCTTTCTATTATATATGGTGAGGAATGGATGTATCAGAACAATCCTAAAAATACAGATGATACACTTATCCTTAACCAAAAAACCACTTATGAAAATATTAAGTCAGAGCTATATAACTTTATTGACAAAGAAGAACTTGACAAAAAGTATAATAGCAAAAAGAACTTTGACGTTTTAACAGAAAAGCAAGGACTAAAGGTTCAGGACTTTAGAAGTAAAATCGAACTTATCGGTAAAAGCCTTGAGGACCACAACTTTTTGCGTAGCAAAAATGATGAAATAGAAAAAGCTATTGAAGAAGAAAACTACAACAAGCTTTCTGAGATTTTTTCTGAATACATAAAAAATCAAAGCAGTAAAAAGCTAATCGGTAGCAAGGATTTGGACAACATATATCGCTACCATCACCCACTACTGATTAAGATTGACCCTGAATATTATGAGGCAGTTGTACTTACACTTTTTCATACCAGCAGAATTGACAAGGCAAAAAGGTTCATTCAAGTTTACTCATATCATTTCAAGAAAACAATTGTAATGAAGGTAGTTGAAGAAAATATTTTCCACTACAAAAAAGCCCTTGTTCTCATTGATGAAAATAAATTTGACAGAGCTATTACCCTACTTGATAAACTGCTAAAGAAATACCCTAAGAATATTTCTTTTATTAAACTGAAAATATACTGTTTGTTAAAGAGTTTCTTTGCTGATGACCACACAGTAGAAATCAAAGGTCTTATTAACTTAGGTCTTGAGATATTCCCTAATGATGGTGATTTGCTAAAGTATCAAAATGAGCTTTTGATAAATGATGACCTAGAAAAAGCTATTTTAGGATACATTGATGCTTACTTTAAAACAGACAATATTATTACAAAAAGAGAAATCAGGTATACCCTTGATAAGCACCTTGATACACTTATTAAGGATACCCATAACATAGATTTTCTCGACAGACTTCTGCTTATTCTTAATGATGACTTTAGGTTATACAACAAGAAGTTTCAGCTGATGAATAATGAAATAGAACAAACAGAAGGCAGAGAAAGAAAAGCTAAAAAGCAATATGACTTTGTGTATTATCTTGTAAACCTAAGATATAAATACAAAGAAAAATTTGCTCAAAATATTTTTTCAAAAACAGAAAGAACAATATCACAGTGGTATCACAACATTGTTAAAGGAATTTGCAAAAATGAATTTATCACCTGTGTTTCAGCAGAGATAATCAACTGTACCGACTTTAACAAGCTGTCTATGATACTTGACAACATAGACAGTCATATGGTGAACATAGATATTGGTGACATTAATTATCTATACTGTTTAATATTAAAATCCCATGTGCTAAGAAAAATTGGAGAATTTCAAAAGTCTAGCAAAATTCTGATTCAGGTTGCTAAGGAGAACAAAGACCCTTACTTAACAATTGTAATCAAAAAGGATTTTTTAGGTGAAATAAACTGTATTTATAGAGAACTTACAAGTTCAATCGAACATATTTATGACAGTAGTTTTGATAGCAAAATCAGTGCTAAAAAAATTAACGAAAAAGAAAAAAGTGATGAAAAATCTGTTTATGATTTTTACACAGACAGAATCAAGGGTATCTACCCAAGTGTTCTGAATTTCTTAGAGATAATCACTAAAGTTGGACTGATAACTATTCAGCAAAGAAACGACTTTATAAAAGACCTTTCTATTGATGAAAGCAGTACCTTTAACAAGGAAATTGCAGAAACTCTCTATAAATTAACTGGTCAAATTCAAATTTAATGTAAGGAAATAAAAAGCTATGATGACTGATAAACAAAAACATTTGTATGTTCTATATAAAGAAGTAGATGAATTATGTAGAAAGCACAATATTGACTACCAGCTTGCCGGTGGTACACTAATCGGTGCTATTCGTCACAGAGGTTTTATCCCATGGGATGACGATATGGATATTACAATGACAAGAAACAACTGGGAAAAGTTTGTTCAGGTTTGTAAGACTGAACTACCTGACAACAGAATTTTGGAGTGTCAGGAACTTAACCACAACTTCCACAATGTTATTGCAAGATATACAGACAGAACATCATCTGCTGTACACTCAACACAGGTACTTTTTGATGATGTAGCAGGGGATATGATTGACATTATCTGTTATGACTATCTACCTGACAACAACAAATCATGGAAACAATACACAAAGGATATTACACTATACAGTGACCTTATTAACCCTTGTATTGTTTATTCCTATCGTTTCGGTTACAACCACTTCAGATACGGTTTCTACCGTTTAAAAATGAGATTTCAGGGCAAAGACAAGGTTCTTGATAATCTACAAAAGAAGATGTTTAGCTACAAAGAAGAGGATTGTCCTTATGTAGTTCTTCGTTGGGGTGGTACACCACTGTTATTCAGAAAAGAAATCTTTGGTGACAGTAAGAACTGGGTTCTTTTTGAAGATACTATGGGTCAAGCACCTGACTATATCAGCGACTACCTTGTAGAACACTATGAAGATGAATGGATGTTTGTACCTCCTGCTACCGAACAAGCAGGTCACAACGCTATCTTCTCACTTGATACTGACTACAAAGTTATCAGAAACGAAATTAAGCATTTTGTTGACCCTGAAAAACAGATGAAAACTTTTCTTCGCAAGAAAGCTTTTGTTATGCCATTTATGTCACTATGGCTTGTTGTTAAGAACTTTAACATTTTAGTTTCTCTAAAGTCAAAGGCAAAGAGCTTTAGAGACGAATATAACAATTGCAAAGCTGATATTAACAGAGCATATGAGAACAACGACTTTGCTACACTTGAAGAAATTTTCTCAGACTATATTGCACTACAGTTCCGTAAGGACTACTTTGGTCGTGACAACTACAATGATGTTTATAAATATCGTCATCCTGTATTGCTAAAGCTATCGGATGAAATTGCCGACAAGATTGTACTTACTCTGTTTAACAGAAACAACATCTCAAAGGCAATGAGATACATTACAGTTACTGAACAGAAGAAAGTTGTAACTCCATTTATGCTAGGTCTAAAGAGAGATATTCTTTTCTTTAGAGAAGCAGTACACAACACAAGTATCGGTAAACTGGTTGATGCTGAAGAACAAAGTGAGTATTTATACAAGAAATATCCTTACTCAATCGGTGTTATTAAGCTAAGAATTTACATTCTAATGAAACTTGGAATGAACAAATATTTCCACGACCTTAACAGACTTGTTAACCAAGGTCTAAAGATTTATCCTGATGACGGTGATCTTCTAAAGTATCAGCTTGACCTTGAATGTGGTGGAAAAAGGGAAAAGCTTGTTAACTCATATATTGATGCTTTCCACAATACTCTAAATGGTTTTACTCAGCTTGACATTCAGGATATTGTTACAGAGAATATTCCTAATATTAATACAATTTTTGATGCAGAAAAAGCACTTTCTGTTCTACCTGAAAACACAGACCTAATCAACAAGTATGTTGACTTAGTAATTAAGGAAGGCAAAAACGACAAGGTATATTCACTATTTGCATTTCTTAAAGACAAAATCCGTTTTCTCTCTGATAAATACGAAAGTACAGTTAACAAGGTTACTTCTTTCTTTATTGCAGTTGAAAAGGAAAATAAGTTATTCCTAAATTCACTGCTTTGTGAAGATTATGATGAACTTCTAAAGTTAGAAGAAAAGGTTAACAAGCTACAGGACTCAAGTGTTAAGGACCTTATCCTTGGTGATATTCTTTACAAAAAGGGTGAAAGCGAACAGGCTATTGAGTCCTACATTAAGGCAACAGAAAACACAGATAACGACAAGACACTTTGCATCTTAAAGTACAGATTCTTTAGTGACCTTGAAAAGTTGGATAGCTACTTAGAACAAGTTAACTTCTTACGCAAACTAAATATTGAAACAAGAAAAGAAGAAGAAGCCTCTGAAGAAAGAAAGGCAATTATGCGTAAGAATATGTTTGAACAGTGGAAAGCTCCATACAAAGACAGTAAGACAATCAGCAAAATCTACAGCAAGGTTTCTCTAATTGACAAAATGTTTGTTGGTGAAGGAATTGACCTTACAACAATGATTGACATTATTGAAGAAGTAGGTGCATATGCTGACCCTGAAGTTAAGACAACTCCTATTGTTTTAGGCAAGAGATTTAGAAATACTGTTGATGGTCCTCAGCACACAGACCACAACCTAGTTGCTCCCGGTGATAGTAATGTATGATAAATCTGCAAGTATTTATGTAGTAAAGTTACTTGAAGAACTTGATGATATTTGCAAGAAAAACAATATCTCCTATTCCCTATACGGCAAAACTGCAGTAAGTGCAATTACAAAACACACTATCGAAGATGATTGTGCCAGAATAATAATGCACAATGATGACTTTACAAAGCTATGTAAAGCAATGAGCAAAGAAAGACTTTACACTAGAACCTTTGATTCTATGTACAATAACCCTGAATATATGGATTATTCAGCAAGATACTGCAACAGTGAAACAACAAATATTTCCCTAGACCAAAAGTCAAACATTTTTATGTCCGGTATATATGTTGAGATTTTGCCTATTAGAAATGAAGAAACCACCAAGTTTCAACATTTCAAGTTGAGATTTCTTGAACATGGATGGGAAAAACACTTTTGCAGTTTTGTAAATGTTGAAAGTTTCAAGTACCTTTTGCCGGTACCTATTGTTAATATAATGAAACTTACAGGCAAAAACAAAACATCCAAAAATATTTTTGAAAAACTTTCATTAGCCCATTCAGGGAAAATCACTTCCCGTTGTTCTATTAAGGGTTTTAACGAAACACTTGAAACTTTCTCTTATGACCCACTTGCAAAAACAAAAAATGTAGAGATTGACGGTAAGAACTTTTCAATCTCTACCAGGATAGACTCTATCTTGGATAAACTGTTTAGCTATGATTGGCGAAATGAAATTCCAAAGGAAGAAAAGGACAACATTGTTCTCCTAGACACTTCCTGCAAACAGTTTTCAAGAACACTAACTCGAAACAAAAATATATGGAAAAGATATTTTAGAAGGAAGTCACGACATATGTTTATTTACAAATTTTCTAATAAATATGACAGACAGAAAAAACACATTTGGAGCTTAGCAAAAAGAACCGGCACAAGAGCCAGACTACACTTTTACTATATGCCAAAGATGGGTGTTATTCGTAACCTTGAGAAAAACAAGGACTACTACAGACTGTCACAGATTATGAGACCAAACAGAATTGCAACACTTATTGCTTTTAAACAAGGCAAAGGCTTTGCAGTTAACAAGGAGCTTTTTGATATTCAGATGATGTTATTTAGATTTGAAGGTAATGATGAAATTGCCGATAAGCTGGAAGAAATCACTCCTGAGTATTATATGAACTCTATTATCTCTCTTGACTCAAAGTAAGGTAATCTTATGAAAAGAATTATTAGCTTTTCTTTACTGATAGTTTTCCTCATTTCTTTCGCAGGATGTGGAAAAAGTTCTGAAAATACAGAAAGTACAGAACAGTCAAAAGCTACTTCACAATCAGTTACTGCCACTACCCATAATACTGAAAAAACTACCGAAAATTCAACTATCAAACCAACTGAAAAGAAAGGCAAACTTTCCGGTTTTAAGGTTCTCCTTGATGCAGGTCACGGATGTAGTGGCAATTATGTTGAACCAAAGTATAAAGGTGCAAGTGACAGTGAGGTAACTTACGAAAACAGTTCAACAGGTAGCACCGGTGTTGTAACAAAAAAGCGTGAGGGTGACTTAACTCTTGAAATTGCTTTGAAGTTGCAGAAAAAGTTACAAAATCTCGGTGCTGATGTGCTTATGATTAGAACTAAGAAAACTACACCTATGAGCCTTGTACAAAGGGCAGAATACGGCAACAAGCACAAAGTTGACTTGGCATTTAGAATTCACGCTGACGGACTTGATGACCAATCAGTTAACGGTGCATCTACCCTATACCCATCAGCAGAACATATTAATAATAAAATAGCAGAAAAAAGTAAGAACATTGCGTCAATTATTCAAAGGGAATACATTAAGTCAACAGGACTTGCAGACAGAGGTACTGTTGAAAGAAATGATTTAGTAGGCTTTAACTTTACTACTGTTCCTTGTATTCTTCTTGAACTTGGTTTTATGACTAATCCTGAAGAGGACAGAAAAATGTCAGACAAAAAATTCCAAGAAAAAATGGTTGACGGTATAACAAACGGAATGATTGCTTATTATACAAATAAGCATTAAATATTTTTGAGGTGATATTTTATGTCAAATGGAAAACATGGAAATAACAGTCACAAAGGACTTGTAATCTTAATTGTAGTTATCCTTATTGTAGCAATTCTTGCAGTTGGTGGTTTTGTATTTAGAAGTGAACTGTCAAAGGCATTTAACAGTGCTAAGGATACTATTATCGGTACAACAACTACAACAACTACCACTGTTTCAACTACTGAACCTACAACAACTTCTCCTATTAGTCAGAATGTAATTAAAGCTGAAGAATATGTTGATAAAATGTCTCTAAACGAAAAAGTTTGTCAGTTATTTGTTGTAACACCTGAACAGCTAACCGGTGTTGATGTAGCTACAGTTGCAGGTGAAACAACAAAATCTCAGTTAAAGAAATACCCTGTCGGTGGTATTGTTTATTATCCTCAAAATGTTGAAAGTAAAAAGGCATTTAACGAAATGATAGACACTACTCAGTCTTACTCAAAAACACCTCTATTCATTATGAAGGATGGCTCAAAAACAACATTTACTTACAAAGACCAGCTACAGGTTTCTGATAGCCTAGCAAAAAGCAAAAACATTAAGAAGGATGTTCTGACTGCTTTTAATGACGGCAACCAGATTATCCTAATGCCAAAGGACTTAGGAACTGCAGTAAAGACAATTACAAGTGCAGTTAAAAACGGCAAAATTAAGGAAGAAGACCTTGAAGTTGCAGTTGCCGAAATTATCAACACTAAGTACGAAAACGGTATTATGAAGTAATAATCTTACAGTATTTTAGTATTATAGAATTTTAGTATTATAGAATTTTAGTATTATAGAATTTTAGTATTATTGTATTATGAACAAGATAATATTGTATTAAAGGTAAGATAATTATAGTATTATAAATAAGATAATATAACTTATTAGTGGGCATTAAAATGCCCACTTTTGTTTTTTATTTTTTTTAATTTTGTCTTTTTAATTTTGATTGTGGTTAAAGGCAAATTTGTAGTGAGAATATATACCATAAAATCATATGAAACTATG
>NZ_JBBMEY010000054.1:0-10237 GCF_040096285.1 Ruminococcoides intestinihominis
TCTAAATCAATTTTTTAATCATCTAAATCAATTTTTTAATCATCTAAATCAATTTTTTAATCATCTAAATCAATTTTTTAATCATCTAAATCAATTTTAAATCTATTTAAACTGACATCACTATAAAATGACAATCAACTTAAAGTTAACTAAATATCTATTTCCTTTCAGCACAAGGGAGTTTTAAATAAAATATCAAGTTATATAGAATTTAAAAATTAAGCGATTGCATATTTATCGTAATACTTTTCATACTTTTCTTGGAACAGAGGGTTTGACTTCTTTAGGTACTTACTTTGTTCATGAATACCCATACTTTCTCTATTTGCTTCAATAATGCAAAGTGCAATGTTGTTGCAATGGTCAGAAACTCTTTCAAGAATTGTTGTAACATCTGATAGGATAAAGCCCATTTCAATAGTACAACCTTTGTTCTGTAATCTCTTAATATGGTTCTTCTGAAGTTGATTCTTCAGTTCATCAATAACTTCTTCAAGTGGACCGATTTCTGCTGCTGACCTTAAGTCATCATCAGTTAAAGTCTTTAAAGTGTAGTTAATGATTTCCTCAACTGCACAGTACATTTGTTTAATTTCTTTCTTTGCAGTATCTGAGAAAGTTAAACTTTTCTCATCAATTTCTCTTGCTGAACTCATTAGTCCTACTGCATGGTCGGAAATTCTCTCCAGGTCACCGATTAAGTGAAGATACTTTGATACTGTTAAGTTATCCTTATCAGTTAAACTTTGAGCCGATAAACCAAGTAGATAGTTACCGATATCATCTTCCAGCTTATCAACTTTCTTTTCTGAATTTCTAATTTCTTCTGCAATATTTTGGTCATATTTATTTATTAATGAATATGCACTTTTTATTGATGTAAATGCTTCTGTTGCCATTTGAACAACAACCTTTGAGCAGTTTTCAATAGCTACTGCCGGAGTTGCATATAGTCTTTTATCAAGAGTCTTAATCTTCTGTTCCTTGTGATTATCTCTAACAATAATACAAGCTAACTTTTCTAACTGCTTAGTTAATGGTAGGAATGTTAAAGTACATAGAACATTAAATACTGTGTGTACAATAGCAATACCCATTACGCCGATTTGGTTGGCTAAGAAATCAAAATGTACAAACATATTCAGAACTTCAAATACAGTTAGCCAAATAATTGTACCACCAATGTTAAAGCATAGATGAACTACTGCTGCTCTCTTAGCACCTTTGTTTGCACCGATTGAAGAAATTAGTGCAGTTACACAAGTACCGATGTTCTGACCCATAATAATAGGAATAGCAGAACCAAATGTGATTTGACCTGTTGAACTTAGTGCCTGAAGAATACCAACTGATGCTGATGAACTCTGAATAACTGCAGTAAGAATTGCACCTGCTAATACACCAAGAACAGGGTTTGTGAACATTAATAGAATGTCCTGAAATTCCGGTACATCCTTAAGTGGTGCAACTGCATCACTCATTGATTCCATACCAAACATTAGGACTGCAAAGCCTAGAAGAATTTGTCCAACATCCTTACTTTTATTACTCTTTAGGAACATATAAAGGATAATACCTACAAGGGCAAGGATTGGTGTAAATGAACTTGGCTTTAGTAGGCTAACGAAGATGTTATCACTCTCTATACCTGTTAAACTAAGTATCCATGAAGTAACTGTTGTACCAATGTTAGCACCCATAATAACGCTGATGGCTTGTCTTAGCACCATAATACCGGAGTTTACGAAACCAACAACCATAACTGTTGTTGCTGAACTAGACTGGATTACTGCTGTAACGGCAAGACCAAGCAAAAAACCTTTCCACTTATTAGAGGTCATTCTTGCCAGGATAGATTCTAGCTTACCACCTGCTCTTTTCTCAAGTGCATCTCCCATAAATTGCATACCAAAAAGAAAAAGTGCAAGTCCACCAATTAGATTTAATATGTTTAGAATACCCATACTCATTTCTCCTATTTTCATATTATCTTCATTCTAACAGTACAATGTAAAATATAAGTTTTGCAGAATGTTAAATCTATGTTAAATGTTAAATTTATTTTAGAATTTTTTAATATTATTTAAAAATAAAGAAAAGGCAACCCAAATTTTGGATTGCCTCTCTAAATGAGTAAGGGAAAATTAATAAAAAAGTTAATTCATATCCTTGTGAACACCTGTAATTGAATAAACAACCCATTCTGCAATATTTACTGAGTGGTCACCTATTCTTTCAAGATACTTTGCAACCATTAGTAGGTCAACACAAAGTTCAGCATCTATATTACTTTGAATCATCTGAATAAGTTCAATCTTAACTTTATCAAAGTAGTTGTCAATAATATCATCATCAAGAATAGCACTTTGTGCCATTTCAAGGTTCTTTTCTGAGAATGATGTTACTGCTTTCTTTACAAGGTCAATAGTAGCCTTGAACATATCCTTTAGGTGAATTTTTCCGTTAAATTCACAGTTATTAATATATCCTGAAAGTTCAGTAATATCTGAGGCTTGGTCACCGATTCTCTCCATATCGGAAATTAGCTTTAGTGCAGAGGAAACTGTTCTTAAGTCACTGGCTACAGGTTGCTGATGAAGTAAAAGTTCCATACATAGCTTTTCGATATAGTCTTCACTATGGTTAATTTCTTTTTCATAGAAATTTACATTCTTTGCATATTCCTTAATTTTATCAGCATTATCTCCAACAACAGTCTGAGATGCATTTTCAATTGCCTTTTCACATAAGCTACCCATATACTTTACGCTTGAATATAGGTCTTCAAGTTGTTTGTTAAAGTTATCTCTCATAATTATCCGAACCTTCCTGAAATATAATCTTCTGTTTTCTTATTCTTTGGTGTTGAGAAAATCTGATGTGTGTCACCATATTCAACAACCTCACCAAGTAGGAAAAATGCAGTTTTGTCAGAAATTCTGGCTGCTTGTTGCATTGAGTGAGTAACAATAACAATTGTGTATTTGTCCTTAAGTTCAAGTGTTAAGTCCTCAATCTTTGATGTTGAGATTGGGTCAAGGGCTGATGTAGGTTCATCCATTAGGATTACTTCCGGATTAACTGTTAAGGCTCTGGCAATACATAGTCTTTGTTGCTGACCACCTGAAAGTGCAAGTGCTGACTTCTTTAACTTATCCTTAACTTCATCCCACAAAGCAGCTTGTCGTAAAGTTGTTTCTACAATTTCGTTAAGTTCACTTTTCTTTCTGATACCATGAGTAATAGGACCATAAGTTAGGTTATCGTAAATACTCATTGGAAATGGGTTTGGATGCTGAAAAACCATACCTACTCTTTTTCTAAGAGTGTTAACATCAATATCTTTAAAAATGTCTTGACCGTCTAAAAGCACCTGACCCTCAATCTTGCAACCTTCTACAAGGTCATTCATTCTGTTAAGTGTCTTTAGTACAGTTGATTTACCACAACCGGATGGTCCAATAAAAGAGGTAATTTTGTTTTGTTCAATACCAAGGTTAATACCCTTGATAGCCTTGAAATCTCCATAATGAAGTACAAGGTCATTTATATCAAATTTGTTCATTATTTCTCCTTATTTCTTTGCAAGTTTCTTTGCAATAAAGTTTGATAGTGCGTTGATACCAACAACAAGTAGTAAAAGTATAACTGCAGTTGCATAGGCTTGGTTTGTGAATAAACCTTCTGACAACAAGCAATATAGGTGAACCGACAATGTTCTTGCAGAGTCTGTAAGGCTTGTTGCAGTTTCTGCTACTGTACCTGATGTGTAGATAAGTGCTGCAGTTTCACCGACAATTCTACCGATTGCCAGAATAACACCTGAAAGAATACCCGGAATTGCAGTTGGCACAATAATCTTAAAAATTGTTCTTATTTTACCTGCACCTAAGCCGAAAGAACCCTCTCTGTATGAATTAGGTACTGCAAGTAGTGCCTCTTCTGTTGTTCTGATAATCGTTGGAAGAACCATCATTACAAGTGTAAGTACACCGGCTATCATTGAGTAACCCCAACCTAAAGCAATAACAAATGCTAGGAATCCGAACAAACCAAATACAATGGAAGGAATACCGGCTAGAGTTTCTGTTGTAACTCTGATAACTTTAACCAGCTTACTGCCTTTCTTAGCATATTCAACAAGATAAACTGCTGAGAAAATACCGATAGGTACTGCAATTAGCAGTGTTAGGAATGTAATAAACACTGTGTTAAAGATTGATGGCAGCATGGACTGATTCTTGGAGTTGTAGTGTAAGCTAAACAAATCAGTTGTTAAGTTAGGGATACCGTTTACAAGTATGTAAATGATGATAAATATAATACTTGCCACAGTAATTATTGATGCAAGACCAATTAATATTAGTAGTACAAATGAAAGAGGGTGTTTTAAATATGTTTTTAGCTTGTCCATTATTTATCCTTCTTTCTTATTACTATTGAGAAACATATGTTAATGATTAAGATAAACACAAACAGTACAACTGCTGTTGCAATAAGTGCCTCTCTGTGCAAACCTTCTGCATATGCCATCTCCATAACGATGTTACTTGTAAGTGTTCTGACACCACTTGTAATGCTCTTTGGCATAATTGCCTGGTTACCGGCTACCATTACAACTGCCATTGTTTCACCGATAGCTCTACCGATACTTAGGATAATACCCGACATAATACCACTTTTTGCTGCCGGTATAACTGTCCTAAAGATACTTCTTTCTTTTGTTGCACCAAGTGCCAAAGAACCCTCAAAGTACATATTGGGTACTGCTCTGATGGAAGATTCTGTTGTGTTAATAATTGTTGGCAAAATCATAATGCCAAGTAGAATTGATGCAGTTAAGATACCTTTACCACTTGTATGGGTTAGCTCCTGAATAATTGGAACTACAACCACCAAGCAGAAAAAGCCATAAACAACTGATGGAATACTTGCCAGTAGGTTAATAAGTGGCTTAATTACTTTATAAATTTTCTTAGGACAATAACAAGCTAAGAATACTGCAGTCAAAATACCGATAGGAACACCGATTACAATTGCTCCGGCAGTAACATAAATACTTGCTACAATCATTGGGAAGATGCCAAACTCCCCTGAGTTAGGTCTCCAATGTGTACCGAATATAAAGTCCGTAAAACCAATTTTGCCTATTGCAGGAACACCATTTGCAAAGATAAAAATACAAATTACTGCAACTGCTAAAATTGAAATACAAGCACACAATAGAAACAGAATTTTCATTAGGACTTCTTTTACATTACTCAAACTAATTCTCCGTTCTAAAGTTATAGGCAGAGGTTAACTCTGCCTAAATGTTTCTTTCGATTTTACTTGATGTCGTCCCAAGAAGTTGTTTCGCCAAGATAAATTGACTTGATTTGGTCAGATGTTAGATTATCAATTGAATTGTTTTTGTTAACGATTACTGCTATACCGTCCATAGCAATTTTCTTTGTTGCTAGAGTTTTTGCTTCGTCATCCTTTAGTTCACGAGATGACATACCAATATCAACTGCTTTTTCTGTAGCTGACTGAATACCAGCTGTTGAACCTAATTCCTGAATTTCGATTGTTACACCGGGATTTAGCTTCTTGTATTCATCAGCAATTACATTCATTAGAGGAGCAACTGATGTTGAACCGGCAACTGTGATTTTACCCTTTAGACCACTAGCCTTGTAAGATTTACCACTTTCTACTGAGATGTAACCTTCTTTATCAACTGTCTTTTGACCTTCGTCACTCATAATGAAGTTGATTAGGTCTTCAGCAAGTTTTGAAAGTTTACCGTCATAATAACATAGGTTAAATGGACGAGAGATTTTGTACTTACCACTCTTTACATTTTCAGCAGTACCTTCAACACCGTCAACTGTTACTTCCTTAACTGAGTCAGAAAGTGAACCTAGAGAAACATAACCGATTGCATTGTCGTTACCCTGAACTGTTGTCATCATAACTGATGTACTGTTTGTAATTTCAGCACTTTCTGTTGTTGCGTCATTTTCTTTGTCATCTACAATACCAAGTAGTTCTGTGAAAGCACCACGAGTACCTGAACCATCTTCTCTTGATACAACAGTAATGTCACCTGTTACTTTGTTACCATTACTACTGTCACTGCTACTGTTGTTTGAACTACCACAACCAACTAGTGAAATTGCAACTAAAGCAATTACCATAACTGAACATATTAACTTTTTCATTTTTTCTTTTACCTCTTTTTTAATTTAGATTTTATCTTTTCTGTACCTCTCAAGTACAACTTTATCTTACTATTACTTTGTTAAATCAAAAATCTAAGAAAAGTTAAATGTAAATTTATTTTTGTTAAGTTATGTTAAATCTTTCCCCATAAAATTTCACAATCCCACACCTTTCGACATTTTATATAAAATAAAAAATAGCCTAGATAAATTCTAAGCTATTTTACTTTAAGGTTTTTAATTTTGTCTGTGGGTTAATATAAGTTTCATTAATTTATTTTTTATTTTGATTGTAGGCTAAGGTTAATCAGTTCTACAAATTTTATTTTTCATCTTAACCCACAAACAAAATTTAAAAAGAAAAACTAAAATTTATAATTTTCTCTTAGCAAGGTGATTTCTGCTTTATAACCATCTAAATCATTTGGTGTTTCTAGGAAGAAAGGCAAGTCCTTTAGCTTAGGGTGATTGATAACACCAACCAATGCATCTAAGCCAATACCACCTTCACCGATTTTTTCGTGACGGTCTTTATGACAACCTAAGAAGTTTTTACTGTCGTTTAGGTGGATAGCCTTTAACTTATGAATACCGATTACCTTATCAAATTCTTCCAACACATCTTCCAAATTATCCTTAATATCGTAACCACCGTCAAATACATGGCAAGTGTCTAGGCAAACACCCATCTTTTCATTAAGGGTAACACCATCAAGTATTTCTTTTAATTCCTGAAATTTTGAACCTACTTCTGTACCTTTACCTGCCATAGTTTCTAATAATACAGTTGTAGTCATATCTTCAAACAAAACTTCATTCAGCTGATTTACAATAAGCTCTATTCCCTTTTCTATTCCTTGTCCCACATGACTACCGGGATGAAAGTTATATAAGTTGTTTGGCAGATACTCCATTCTTCTTAAATCATCTTTCATTGTTTCTAGGGCGAATTCTCTTGTCTTTTCGGTTTTTGAACAAGGATTAAGGGTATATGGTGCATGTGCCAGAATTTTCGAAAAGTTATTTTCTTTCATATATTCAAGCAAAGCATTTGTGTCATTAGGGTCAATCTCCTTAGCCTTGCCACCTCTTGGGTTTCTGGTGAAAAATTGAAATGTATTTGCACCGATTGAAGTAGCCTCTTTGCCACAAGCTAAAAAGCCTTTTGATATTGATAAATGCGCTCCTATATTTAGCATAATTTTCTCCTTATAATTTATAATCAACTTTATCTTTTATTTTAAGTGACTCTTCTGTTACATTACAATCTAAACATAAAATTTCAACACCACTGTTATAGGCTTTAATCAGTGCATCACCAAAAGCCTTATGTGTCACATTATTAGGTGTAAAGTACTTTACATTATCCATCTGAATAACAAATGCTATTACTGTATTATAGCCTTGTTCTTTAGCTTTAATCAGTTCTTCAATGTGCTTAATCCCTCTTTCTGTAGGTGCATCGGGAAAAGACACAACACCATCATTCTCAAGAGTAACACCCTTAACTTCAATCAAATATTTTTCTTCATTACTTTCACAATAAAAATCAATTCTTGATGAACCGTATTTATATTCAGGTTTTATGCAAGTTAAGTTATCCCTAAATCTGCCACTTTGCAAATACTCATAAAACACCTTGTTAGGGGCTTGACTATCCATATTAATAAGTCTGTCGCCTTTATAAACTGCCACAAGGTCATACTGAGTTTTACGGTTAGGGTTGTCACTTTTTTCACACAGTACAGTTGCATTATCAGTTAAAAGTTCCCTACATCTGCCGGTATTCTTAACATGGACAACTTCTTCATTACCGTTTATGTTTACATATGCAATAAATCTATTAGGTCGTTTCAAGAAAATTCCTTTAAAAATTCTGTTATATTTCATATTATTACCTCATAAAAATTATATTATAAATCAGTAACTTTTTCAATAATATATAATATGCAAAGTTTTCTTAGTTTGTACAATATAATAATTGTTTTGTAGAGTTTTGTATGGTATAATATTAATTGTTAATAATTTGTCAAAATATGACACAAGACATTATGGAGGAAGATTATGAAATGTAACAAATGTGGTCAGGATATTCCTGATAACGCAACTTTCTGCACAAATTGTGGTAACAAAATTGAACAGCCACAGCAGAACCCTAACCCAAATGTTCAACAGGCTAACCAAGTTCCAAATCAGAACCCACAGGCTAACCAAAATTCACAGGCAAATCCAATGCCTAACCAAAACCCACAGGTTAATAACGGTATGCCAAACCAGCAACCACAGTTTAATCAAAACCCACAGTTCAATCAAGCACCTAACCGTAACCCTCAGTTCAACGGTATGCCTAATCAGAATGTTCCTTATGGCAACCAAGTGCCACAACAGAATGTAAAGACTGAACCATCACCTATTCTAACTTGGTTTAACAGTGCCAAGGATGTATTCCTAGATTTCTTCAAGAAAGGTTACATTGAAAAGCCAACAACACTTCTTACAGAAAAGAACCATATGTGGTTAGTGTTTGCAGTTACAATTGTTATCTTAGGTTGTTTAGGTAGTTTATTCTCAGTAATAGGTTCATATTATGCAAGTACAGCTTTCGCTATTATTTACGGTATTTATAATCCGGCATCAAAATTCTTTGCATTTGGCACAATGATATTTGTAATTGCTAAAATGGCTAAAAATAATAAGGTATCTTACATAAATGCACTTAATGCAACATCAGGAGCTTATTTACCGGTAGTATTTTCATTAGCAGTTAACTGTATTTTTAATTTAATTCATACACAGTTTGTTAATGGTCAGTTAGTTACATATGTAGCTACTGTTGCTGATGTTATCTTCATTGTATTATTACTTGGTGTTATTGAAAAAGTTGCTGAAGGTAGCAAGTATGAAAAATCATTATGGTTTAAGTCTCTTTCAATCGCAGGAGCATATATTGCTTATAAAATTGCTGCATTAATTTTGGATACAATTTTCACTGCAATTTTTTATGGTACTGATTACTCAAATCTAGCAAGTCTTGTATATGGTGGAGCAAGTATATTCAGCTAATAACAAAATATAAATTAGAGAGCCTTTACCGGCTCTCTTTTTTGTTAGTATTTTTAGTAATTATAAAATAAACATTAGTACATATTTTGTGCATTTGTAAATTTATTAACATTTCCCTTGTAATATGTCGAATTTTGTGTTATACTCAATCGGTAATTATTTACAAGTAATTATTTTCTTAAAAAAAGAATATGGAGGACACATTATGAATTGTAAAAACTGTGGTGCAAAACTTAAAGATAATGATACTTTCTGTGGTGAATGTGGTGCACCTGTAGAAAATCAACAGAATGTTCAGCAGAACAATTACACACCAAATCAGCAAAATGTACAGTATAACAACTACAACCCAAATCAGCAGAATGTAAATGCTGATGGTGTTAGTGAACAGGAAATCAATGACGGTAAGGTTATGGCAGTTCTTTCTTATCTTGGTTGTCTACTTATTATTCCTGCAATTGCAGCAAACAAGAATAAGTTTGTTCGTTTCCACCTAGGTCAAGGTTTAATCCTATTTATCGCATCAGTAATAGGTGGTTTCCTTTCTTTTATCCCTTATGTTGGTACAGTACTTAACTCTGTTGTTTCAATTGTTGTATTTGTATTTATGATTTTGGGCATTGTTAATGCTTGTCAGGGCAAGATGAAAGGTCTTCCTCTAATCGGCGATATTCAGATTTTTAAATAATTTATAATAATTTATATTAAAAGTTTTTCTATCCATATGGGAGTGCAACAATGCACTCCCATTTTTCATTTGTAGTATATTCTTTGGTTTGTATAGTCGTAATAAAAATTGTAGCTGTCTTAGTATTATAAATTTGTTTTGTCTGTTGAATAGTATAATTAGTTTTAGAAATTTGGGTTTGTGGTGCTAGATGTAAAGTGTTGAATTTTAGCAAATAAGGCTCCCTTGTGTAAAGGGAGCTGTCGCTCGTAAATTGGAAGAATGACAATTTACTCTTAAA
>NZ_JBBMEY010000055.1:0-9882 GCF_040096285.1 Ruminococcoides intestinihominis
GTAAATTGACGGAACGGCAATTTACCTTTTATAAATCGACTGAAGGAGGGATAAAACTATAAATTAGATGAATTAATTGGTTACTATCTAATTAACCTACACTACATAAACATCCCCACAAACTCTAATTTATCAATCTTACCTTTACCTACAATCAAAATTGAAAAAACCTAATTTATCAAATTTATCTTTACCCACAAACAAAATTGAAAAACCCTAATTTGTTAAATTGTTTTTAGATTAGCACAAGCAAAATAATAAATTAAAATAAAAAATTATTCTTCATCAATATTCTTATATGTATCGGTACAGATTTCCTTAATCTTTTCTCTGAGAATCTGAAAATCTCTGAAAGCCTCCGGCCTTTTTCTAGGGTCACGAAGTACAGCAGCAGGATGTAACATAGGCATCATCAAAACATCACCTTTCTTAAAGAAAAGACCATGTTCTTTAGTGATTTTAATGTCAGGCTTAATAATTTTTGCTGATGCAATTCTGCCAAGACAAACAATAATTTTTGGATTGATAAGTTTATATTGATTTCTTAGCCAGTCAGTACAAGCAACTTGTTCTTCAGGTTTAGGGTCTCTGTTTTTTGGTGGACGACATTTCACGATATTTGCAATATAAATATTTTCTTCTCTTGAAAGGTCAACTGAATATAGCATCTTATCAAGTAGCTTTCCACCACGACCAACAAAAGGTTCTCCTTGTAGGTCCTCATTTTCTCCCGGCCCTTCACCGATAAACATAACTTCTGCATTTGGATTACCAACACCAAACACAACATTGGTTCTTGTTTCGCAAAGACCACATTTTTTACAGTTCAAACATTGTTCTTTTAATTCATTCCAATTATCTATCATTTTTCTCTCCTAAAATTCCGTTAAAATATTGAAAATTTTGTCGAATGGGTGTAATATGATTACGGAAATAAAATTCCCAAATATTTTTGATTGGTGGTATATATTATGAAGGTATTAGTAGAAACATCTGCACACCATGTTCATGTTTCTGATGAAGCTTTAGAAGCTTTATTTGGTAAGGGTGCAACATTAACAAACAAGAAAGATTTATCACAGCCTGGTCAGTTTGCTTGTGTTGAAAAGGTAACTGTTGTTGGTCCTCGTGGTGAAATGAAAATGTCAATCCTAGGCCCTACAAGAAAGGCTACTCAGGTTGAAGTTTCACTTACAGATGCAAGAAAGCTAGGCATCGCAGCTCCTGTTAGAGAATCAGGTTGTATCGAAGGTACACCTGGTTGTAAGCTAGTAGGCCCTGCCGGTGAATATGAAATTTCTGAAGGTGTTATCGCTGCAAAAAGACACATTCACTTTACTCCTGAAAACGCTAAAGAATGTGGCGTAGAGGATAAGCAGATTGTTTCTGTTAAAATTGAGGGTACAGAACGCTCACTAACTTTTGATGAAGTTGTTGTTCGTGTTTCTGAAAATTATGCTCCTGCAATGCACATTGATACTGACGAAAGTAACGCAGCAATGGCATTTGGTGAAGTATACGGCGAGATTATTAAATAATCTTTCTTCTAATATAACATACTTTTTTTAAAATTAAAAGTAACTTGCTAAAGGATAGGGCTTTCTCTATCCTTTATTTTTATTAACATATTAAAATTATAATTTGCAAAATAGGAGAAAGTGTGATAGAATAGGGAAAACTATATGTAGAATGTTGTAAAGTAATATAGCAAAAGCAAAAAAATTGCAATATATCACAAAATAGTAAAAAAAGTTTTACAAAAAGGTTGACTGATTGACAGCCATATGATATAATCTTAATTACCTCGAATAGGGGTTTATTTTTTGTGCCCCAATGAGGGAGGCTATATTATTCTAATAGGAATAATCGGGAGGTGCCGTTAATGAGAGTAAAAGTAACAATGGCCTGCACAGAGTGCAAACAGCGTAATTACAACACAATGAAAAACAAGAAAAACAATCCTGACAGACTTGAAATGAACAAGTATTGCAGATTCTGCAAAAAGCATACTCTGCACAAGGAAACAAAGTAATCGGAGGGTAGTTATGGCTGAAAAGAACAAGGCTTCTAAGAAAGCTACAAAGAAAAAGAAAAATGTCTTTTCACGAATCATCTCTTACTTCCGAGCTTGTATCGGAGAATGTAAAAAGATTAGTTGGCCAACATGGCAGCACACAACAAGAAATTTCGGCATTGTTCTTGTCGTAATCATTCTTTGTGGACTTGTTATCTTTGGCGTAGACAGAGGTCTTTATGCATTGCTTGATCTTGTAATGGAAACTGCCAACACTTAAGGCATAACTTTGAGAAAGAAGGTTTAGTATGCCAGAAGCAAAGTGGTATGTTGTTCATACTTATTCAGGATATGAAAACAAGGTTGCCTCAACTCTTGAAACAACTGTTGAGAACCGTGGGCTTCAGGATATGATTCACGATGTAAAAGTTCCAACAGAAACTGTTGTTGAAGAAGTGAATGGCAAACAAAAGGAAACAGAGCATAAGCTCTATCCCGGATATGTTTTCATAAAGATGATTTACACAGATGAAACTTGGTATGTAGTCCGCAACATTAGAGGTTGTACAGGTTTTGTCGGTCCATCAAGTAAACCGATTCCTCTTTCAGATGAAGAAGTTTATCGTATGGGTGTAGAAAAGAGAACAGTTGAAGTTTCTTACTCAGTTGGTGATGAGGTTAGAATCACTTATGGTCCACTTGAAGATTTTGTGGGTACTGTAGAAGAAATGGATATTGATAAGGACTATGTAAGAGTTATCGTATCAATGTTTGGTAAGGAAACTCCGGTTGAACTTGATTTAGGTCAGGTTGAACCAGTAACAGAAGACTGAGTATATAATTAGTAATCTACTTTTTATATAAGAGGGATTTTGTGTCCCCAGTGGGAGGGCTAAAGCCCACTATAAACCACGAATTAGGAGGAAATTTATTATGGCACAGAAGGTAATCGGCTACATTAAGCTTCAGATTCCTGCCGGCAAAGCTACACCGGCTCCACCAGTTGGTCCTGCTCTAGGTCAGCACGGTGTTAACATCGTAGCATTTACAAAGGAATTTAACGAAAGAACTCAGAAGGATGCTGGTCTAATCATCCCTGTAGTTATTACAGTATATGCAGACCACAGCTTTACATTCGTAACAAAAACTCCACCAGCTGCTGTTCTTATTAAGAAGGCTATCAATCTAAATAGTGGTTCAGGCGAACCTAACAAGAAGAAGGTTGGTACAATTAAGAAAGAACAGGTTAAGGCAATCGCTGAACAGAAGATGCCTGACCTTAACGCTGCAACAATCGAAACTGCTATGAGCATGATCGAAGGTACTTGCAGAAGCATGGGCGTTACAGTAGAAGAATAATTTATTCCGGGTGGGAGGAATATCCGTTTGACCACCTAATGATGGAGGATTTAAATGAAACACGGTAAGAATTATGTTGATAGCGCAAAGCTTATCGACAAAAATAAACAATATGATACAAAGGAAGCTCTTGACCTTTGTTTACAGACTGCAAAAGCAAAGTTTGACGAAACAATCGAACTTCACGTAAGACTAGGTGTTGACTCTCGTCACGCTGATCAGCAGGTTCGTGGTGCAGTTGTTCTTCCAAACGGTACAGGTAAGGACGTTAGAGTTCTTGCTATCTGTAAGGGCGAAAATGAACAGCTAGCTAAGGACGCAGGTGCAGACTTTGTTGGTGCAGAAGATATGACACAGAAGATCCAGCAGGAAAACTGGATGGACTTCGATGTTCTTGTTACTACACCTGATTGTATGGGTCTAGTTGGTCGTCTAGGTAGAATCCTAGGTCCTCGTGGCTTAATGCCAAATCCAAAGGCCGGTACAGTTACTCCTGACATTGCTAAGGCAATCAAGGAAGCTAAGGCTGGTAAGATTGAATATCGTCTAGATAAGACAAACATTATCCACTGCCCAATTGGTAAGAAGAGCTTTGGTACAGATAAGCTATCTGAAAACCTAGAAACTCTTATGGATGCAGTTGTTAAGGTTAAGCCTGCTGCTGCTAAGGGTCAGTACATCAAGTCTGTTGCTGTTACATCAACAATGGGTCCTGGTGTTAAGCTTGCTACTTCAAAGTACGGCAACTAATTAATTTGTTATTAACGAAAGTTAATATATATATTTCGCTGTTCTAAAGACAGTAGGTGCAGAAATGCGTAAGTTTATCGCCTACCGAGGAAGAGAATTATTACTATGTAATTTATGCCTCTCCTCGGAAACTGGGAGAGGTTTTCTTTTGAACTGCGTATAAAAATTCATACGGAGGTGACAGAATTGCCAAGTGAAAAGGTTTTAGAAGCTAAGAAAGCTTTAGTAGCTGAACTTGCTGAAAGACTAAAAGCTTCTGTTTCTGGTATTGTTGTTAACTACGAAGGTATCAGCGTTTCTGATGATACAGCTCTTAGAAAAGAACTTCGTGAATGTGACGTTAAGTACACAGTTGTTAAGAATACAATGCTAGGTAGAGCTTGTGAAGAAGCTGGTCTAGCCGGTCTAGAAGACGTACTAGAAGGTACAACAGCTATTGCTACAAGTGAAACAGATTACACTGGTGCTGCAAGAGTTCTTAGCAAGTATGCTAAGGATATTGATACTTTTGCAATTAAGAGTGGTTTCCTTGATGGTGAAGTTATTGATATGGACAAGATTGATGCCCTAGCAAAACTACCTACAAGAGAAGTTCTACTTGCAAATGTTCTTGGTGCATTCCAGGCTCCTATTGCATCATTCGCAAGAGGTGTCCAGGCTATCGTTGACAAGGGTGGCGTTGAAGCTTGCCTTGCTGACAAAGAAAATGCTGATGCTGAAGAAGCTCCAGCAGAAGAAGCTGCAGAATAATTTATCTGCAAAATTAACTTAAATTATAACTATAACTTAAAATTTCGGAGGTATATTAAAATGGCTAGTGAAAAGATTACTGCTATTATTGAAGAATTAAAGACTCTTACAGTTCTTGAACTATCTGATCTAGTTCACGCTGTAGAAGATGAATTTGGTGTATCAGCTGCTGCTGCAGTTGCAGTTGCTGCTCCTGGTGCTGGCGAAGCTGCTGCTGAAGAAAAGACAGAATTTGATGTTGTTCTTAAGTCTGCTGGTTCAAGCAAGATCAACGTTATCAAGGCTGTTCGTGAAATCACAGGTCTAGGCCTAAAGGAAGCTAAGGCTGTTGTTGATGGCGCACCTAAGACAGTTAAGGAAGCTGTTTCTAAGGATGACGCTGAAGCTATGAAGACAAAGCTAGAAGAAGCTGGCGCAGAAGTAGAACTAAAGTAATTTAGTCTTAACTTGCATTTTTAAGGGACTCATAAGAGTCCCTTTTTTACTTTTGTTTTAAATTTAGGACTGTTAGTTTTACTGTTTTCAAATTAGGACTCTACAATAAGATAAGCAAGAAAAAACCTATCACAAATTTTGTGATAGGTTTTTTTGGAGTTATTGATATGAAAAAATATTGTTATCAAATATTACTGATTATTGCTGATTCTGTAGTGTCTCTGCAAAACGAGAAGTTTTCTTTTTCTTAACCTTTTCAGGCTTAACAGTTTTGCCAATGTACTTTCTGCCACCCTTAGAATACTTCTGCATATCTTCATCAAAGTGTTCATAAAGCTTGTCATACTGTTCATCAGTTAGAGAGTTAATAATAACAATATTAACGATTGAACGAGTATCAGCATCACCGTTGTTGTACTGACGGTTAAGTAGTTGAGCTAACTTTTCAACTTGCTTCTTGTTAGGGTTCTTCATATATTCCTTTACTTTTGGAACAATGTGTTCCTTAGTAAAAGTAACACCTCTAAATGGGTAGTAGTTATCAGCTTCTTCTTTAATTTCATCCTTTAGCTCAGGGAAGAATGTTACAAATCTCTTTGCTAGAAATTCAGGGTCAGCACTACCTTCATCTTTGTTTTTCTTCTTTTTCTTCTTAGCCTGTTGAACTTTCTTTAGCTGAGTCTTGTCACCAAGCATTTCGGCAAAGTCTTTACCGATAGATTCAGCATCAGCCATTGTGTCACTTTCAGGGTCAAATAGCCATGTAGCCATATTCTTCCAGTCATTATCAGGACCTTCTTCTGTCATACCACATGAACGAAGTACAAGGTGGTTGTCCTTTTCTGTATAAATAACTGAATAAATAAGACTGCCATTTGTAAACATAGCAACCTTTTCACCATCATCAGAGGCTACATTTTGTTGTGTAAAGCCTTGTTGTGACAATGCCTTTTCTACTTTATCTGTAATAGCACTAAATGCTTTGTTTAAAATATTATCTGCCAAGGTAATTCATCCTTTCAATCTTGTCTTTCAATTATACCTTGAATATAAGAATTTGTCAAAGGTTTTTCCCTTGACTTACCCTTGAAAGTTACTTCTTTCTATGATAAAATGAATATGTATGTTATATATAAGACAAAATTATAGAATTTTAGTCTGATAGGAGATTACAATGGATAAAAGAGCTATTGGTGTATTTGATTCCGGACTAGGTGGACTGACTGCCGTTAAGCAGTTAATAAAGGTTTTGCCAAATGAAAATATTGTTTACTTTGGTGATACAGGTAGAGTTCCATATGGTTCAAGAAGTAATGACACTATAAAAAAATATGCTTTACAAGATGCAAACTTTTTATTACAACACAATGTAAAAATGGTTATTGCTGCTTGTGGTACAGTTTCTTCAGTAGCCGGTGATTTATTGAGAGCTCAAGACTACCCATACACCGGTGTTGTAAACCCTACTGTATATACTGCAGTACGCGCAACTAAAAATAAAAGAGTTGGTGTTATCGGTACAAGTGCTACAATCGGTAGCCATAGCTACAAAAAAAGACTGACTGAGGAAGACCCTGAAATTAAGGTCTTTGAACAGGACTGTCCTCTATTTGTTCCACTTGTTGAAAATGGTTTCATTGATAAAAATGACCCTATTGTACACCTTACAGTAGAAAGATACCTTGCATCATTAAAAGAAAACAATGTTGATACGCTAATCCTAGGTTGTACTCACTATCCAATTTTGCGTGAGGTTATTGCCGAAGTTATGGGGGATAGTGTTTCATTGATAGATAGTGGTATGGAAACTGCTTATTATGCAAAGAAAGTTCTTAAGAGGGAAAACTTACTTGCACCGGAAACTCAAGTAGGCAAAAATGAATTTTATGTTAGCGACACTCCGGATAACTTTGAAAAGGTTGCTGAAATTTTCTTAGGACAAAATATTGACCACTATGTAAAACAGATAAATATAGAGGAATATTAATGAGTAAAAAATATTTGATTACATTTTATGCCTCTCAAAGTAACCTGCAAGAAAAGGACGAAATGACCTTTACTGCACCCGGTGAATACTATGAAGAAAATGGCATAAGAATTGTAAAATATAAAGAGTATTCTGAAGATAGTCAGCTTGAGGGTGACTATTCGCTAAACACCATTAAAATTGTAAATGACAGTAAACTCTCTATTCTTAGGGAAGGTGACCACACAACAAGACTTTTCTTAGAAAAAGACAAGGTACATAACTGCCATTACAGAACAAAAATGGGTGACTTAATGTTTAGTGTATTATGTACAAAGCTACACAATAATTTAACAGATAACGGTGGTAAGCTTGATGTTGCTTATAGCCTTGACTTAAATGGTGAAACTGTCAGCTACAACCGTTTTATTCTTACAGTAAAGGAAAATTGATATGTCAAAAACTGCTACACTTGCAAAACAACAAATGAAAGATGTTATTACATCTGCTATTAATAAAGCTATACAGAACGGTGCATTACCTGAGGGTGATATTCCGGAATTTATTATTGAAAAACCTGCCGATAAGTCTAACGGTGACTTAGCAACAAACTGTGCATTAGTTTCAGCAAAAACTTTTAGAATGCCACCATTTAAAATTGCTCAAGCTATTACAGAAAATATTGATTTAGAGGGTACTCTATTTACTAAGTTTGAAACTGCAGGTCCCGGTTTCATTAACTTCTTCCTATCACAAAGCTACTACAGTAAGGTACTAAAGGAAGTTGAAGAAGAAAAAGAAAACTTTGGACAGAGCAACTACGGTCAAGGTGAAAAGGTAATGGTAGAATTTGTTTCTGCTAACCCTACAGGTCCTATGCATATGGGTAATGCAAGAGGTGGTGCTTTAGGTGACTGTCTAGCATCTGTTCTTGATAAAGCCGGTTACAATGTGTGGAGAGAATTCTATGTAAATGATGCCGGTAATCAGATTGAAAAGTTTGCTTGTTCTCTGGAAGCCAGATACTTACAGATTTATGATGAAACAGTACCATTCCCGGAAGACGGTTATCAGGGTGGAGATATTACAGACCTTGCTAATCTATACAATGATGAAAACGGTGACAAGCTACTAAATGTTTCATCAGAAGAAAGAAAGAAAGCGCTTGTTGACTTTGCACTACCAAGAAATATTAAGAAAATGCAAAGTGATATGGCTAAGTATAAAATCACTTATGATAAGTGGTTCTTTGAAAGTGAACTTCACAAAAGTGGTGCAGTTAAAGAAGTTGTTGACATTCTTACAAAGAAAGGTCTAACATACGAAAAAGAAGGTGCTGTGTGGTACAAGAACAAAGAAGTTGTTACAAAGAAGCTTCTTTCAGAAGGTAAAAAGCAAGATTACATTGATAAGCTAGAACTAAAGGATGATGTTCTAATTCGTCAAAACGGTAACCCAACATATTTTACTGCTGATATTGCTTACCACAAAAATAAGTTTGACAGAGGTTTCACAACACTTATTGATGTATGGGGTGCTGACCACCATGGTCATGTTATGAGAATGAAAGGTGCTATGGATGCTATCGGTTATGATGGTGACAAGCTAAATGTTCTCCTAATGCAACTTGTTAAGCTGGTTCGTAACGGTGAACTTGTAAAGATGAGTAAGAGAACAGGTAAGGCAATTCAACTTGCCGACCTACTTGAAGAAGTACCTGTTGACTCAGCTAGATTTTTATTTAACACAAGAGAGGCTAACAGTCAGATGGACTTTGACCTTGACCTTGCAGTTAAAGAAGATAACCAAAACCCTGTTTATTATGTTCAGTATGCTCACGCCAGAATTTGCTCAATTCTAAAGGCTCTTGAAAAGGACGGTATCACACCAAAGGATTGTTCAGAAAGTGACCTTGATGTGCTAACTGCTCCTGAAGAAATTGATATTATCAGCCACCTAGCATCATTTGAAGATGAGATTATCTCTGCTGCTAAGGACTATGACCCAACAAAGATTACTCGCTATGTTACAACTCTTGCAACATTGTTCCATAAGTTCTACAATGCTTGTAGAGTTAAGGGCGATGACGAAAAGCTAACTCAGGCAAGACTTGCTCTTTGTGTTGCAGTTAAGACAGTTATTAAGAATGTTCTAACAATGTTCAACATTTCTTGCCCAGACTCAATGTAATTTGTTGTTAAGTCGTTATTCTAAAGATACCTAAAATTTAGAATTAAAAAATTATATTACCTATAATAAAGCAGACTCAATAATGGGTCTGCTTTTGCCTTTTGTATAACCAAAAATATAAGTAATCATAAATCACTATAACAAATTAGGGTTGTGGAGATGATTATGTTGTGTAGGTTAATTAGATAGTAGCCGATTAATTCATTTAATTTATAGTTTTATCCCTCCTTCAGTCATTCTTTAAAAAGTGAATTGCTCTGCAATTCACGAATGACTAGCTTTTCTAGCGAAAACGGCAAACCCTTTGTCCCTAACGGGACATTTCCCTTAGCAAGGGAATACCTCGTCTGAGGGAGCCTTTGTTTTTACTATAAATTGTATCAATTTATAAAGTCTGTACTATTTAAAAATTGCGTAC
>NZ_JBBMEY010000056.1:0-9680 GCF_040096285.1 Ruminococcoides intestinihominis
GTATATTAGACCTTTCGGTTTAACATCTTATTAAATCGTCAAGCTCATTTCTGAATACTTGCGTGTTTGTGTTTTTTTAGTGTTCACATTCACTATCCTTAAAACTTGAGTCATTTAACTCAAAGTCATTTTCGGGTTTCTTGTTCGTTGTTTAATTTTCAAGGTCCGTTGTTCCTTCTGAGTTTCTTCCTTACTCTCGATTTCTCTTAAGTTTTTCCATTCCCTCAGCGGAACGTGTTTTATTATACGGCTATTTTGCCTCTTTGTCAACACTTTTTTTCAACTTTTTTTAAATTTTTATTTTCCAATACCTTAAATAGCCCATTCCTATGCCATTTCTCAGACTTCACTTTTTTCAATCTTTTTTGATATTTCTTTATATAATACTGTATTTAACCTAAAAATAAAAAAGATGAAAAAATATTTTTTAATATAAAAAAGGAGAGCATAATGCTCTCCTTAATAATACTAATTATATATTAGTGATGGTCACCGTGACAATCTACGCAACCCTTTGGTGCTAATAGTTCAGGTTCATAGAAGATACCGTTCTTGTCATAGTAATCCTTAACTGCTGCTTTAACTGCTTCTTCAGCTAGAACAGAACAGTGAACCTTTACCGGTGGTAGACCATCAAGAGCTTCAACAACTGCTTTATTAGAAAGTTCAAGAGCCTTGCTGATAGGCTGACCCTTAATCATTTCAGTAGCCATAGAAGATGATGCAATTGCAGATGCACAACCAAATGTATTGAACTTTACATCTGTAATAATATCATCCTTAACTTTAATATAAATTTTCATAATATCGCCACACTGAGCGTTACCTACTTCACCGATACCGTCAGCGTCTTCAATCTTACCAACATTTCTTGGGTTAGTAAAATGGTCCATAACCTTTTCGCTATAAAGAGCCATTATTTTTCCTCCTTCATCATTCTTTCCCAAACAGGTGACATACCTCTTAGATATGTTACTACTTCAGGAACAACCTTAATAATATGGTCAATCTCTTCTTCAGTATTAAATTCACTAATAGAAAGTCTTAAACTACCATGGGCAATTTCTACAGGTACACCAATAGCAAGTAGAACATGGCTTGGGTCAAGGCTACCACTTGTACAAGCTGAACCGGAAGATGCTTCAACACCCTTTTGGTCTAGCCATAGCAAGATACCTTCACCTTCGATACCTTCAAAGCACATATTAAGTGTACCGGGAAGGTGATGTTCCATATTACCATTAAGTCTTGACTTTTCAATACCCTTTAGTCCATCAACCAGCTTGTTACGAAGTGAAGTTACATACTTCATATTCTTATCAAGATTTTCAGTTGCTTCAACTAAAGCTGCTGCCATACCAACAATACCCGGCATATTTTCTGTACCGGCTCTCTTCTTTCTTTCCTGAGCACCGCCCTCAATAATGTTGGTTAGCAAGATACCCTTGCGAGCATACAAAGCACCAACACCCTTAGGACCATGGAACTTATGACCACTCATAGAAAGCATATCAATATTCATTTCTTTTACATCAATCGGAATATGTCCAACGGCTTGTACTGCGTCTGTGTGGAACAGTACACCTTTTTCGTGACAAATTGCACCAATTTCTTTAATTGGCTGAATTGTACCGATTTCGTTATTTGCAGTCATTATAGTAACAAGACAAGTTTTGTCTGTAATTGCGTTTTTAACATCCTCAGGTTTTACAATACCATCAGAATAAACATCAAGTAATGTTACTTCAAAGCCTTCCTTTTCAAGAGCCTTTAAAGTATGAAGAATTGCATGGTGTTCAAACTTACTGGAAATAATATGATTTTTACCTTTACGCTTACCCATATAAGCAGCTGAGCGTAATGCTTGGTTATCTGCTTCACTACCACCGGATGTAAAGTAAATTGTTGATGGTTCGGCATTAATGCACTTAGCCACCTTTGCTCTGGCATCCTCAAGATATTCTTTAGCCTTTTGGCCAATAGAGTGAAGTGAGCTTGGATTACCGTAAACATCTGCAAACATTGGCATCATAGCATTTAAGGCAGTATCACTAATCTTTGTTGTTGCTGCATTATCAGCATAAACTAACATTGGTTTCACTCTCCTATTTCCTATAAACTTTATAGGAATAAAATAACACATAATTCCTAACATGTCAATAGGAATTATGCGTATATTCTTTATAAAATATTCATTTGTTGTTTTTTATCCGTTAAAACCTGTAATATCCTTAATAACTTCACCGGCAATAATAAGTCCCACCACACTTGGAACGAAAGCGATTGAACCTGGGACAGTTCTTTTATTTGTAACTTCTTCACTTTCCAAAGGCTTTAGTGGTTGCTCCTTAGAATAAACAACCTTTAACTTTTTGATGCCTCTTTTCTTTAATGCACCACGCATTACTCTTGCTAATGGGTCCATACTTGTTTTGAAAATATCAGTTACTTCAAAGGCAGTTGGGTCAAGTTTGTTACCTGCACCCATTGATGAAATTAATTTTACATTATACTCCTTGCATTTTTCTGCCAGACCGATTTTTCCGGATACTGTGTCTATTGCATCAACTACATAGTCAAATCGTCTGAAATCGAAATTCTCGGCATTTTCAGGTAAGAAAAAGCAATCATACTTATTAACAACTGTTGATGGGGAAATATCCTTAATTCTTTCTTCCATAACATCAACTTTCAACTTACCTACTGTTGAATGAGTTGCAATAATCTGTCTGTTAATATTAGTCAAAGATACGGTATCGTTATCAATAATATCAATTGTACCCACACCACTTCTTGCAAGTGCTTCAACGGTGAAACCACCAACTCCACCAACACCAAAAACTGCTACTCTTGAATTCTTTAATTTTTCTAATCCATCAGAACCAATCAAAAGTTCTGTACGGGAATACTGACTTATCATTTTACACCTCTACACAAAGAATGGTCGGACTAAGCCGACCATTACTTTACTCTACTTTACCATTAATTAAATCTTCAATAGTTACACTTTCAAGGTAACTATCAATTACACTATCAAGTTTTTTCCACATTGGAAGAGTAATGCAGTCGTGAGCTTCGTTACACTGAACATCACCACAATTTACACAAGCTACCGGTGCAAGAGAACCCTCGCTGGCCTTTAAAATCATACCTACTGTATATTCACCGGTTGGTCGGTTAAGTTTATAACCACCTTTTTTGCCACGCAAAGAGTCAAGCAAACCATGCTTATTTAAATTTGACACAATGCTTTCCAAATATTTCATTGAAATTAACGACCGTTCTGAAATATCTTTAAGAGAAATATATTCATCATTGCCATTAATAGCAAGGTCAATAATAACTCTAAGTGCATATCTTCCTTTAGTTGAAACTATCACTAAATCACTTTCCTTAAACAGTAAAATTACTGTGCCATTTTAGTTGGTACTTGTTGTAAATAAGCCTTTGCACCATCTGTTTTGCCATCAACCTTAAATGTACCGTCTTCCTTAGAAAGTACAAATGTGTTTTCTACATAATCACCTGTAGTTGCATTAGTTGTTGATGCAATATAAACATAGATATATTGGTCACAAGAAACTGTCTGTGTGTAACCTACAATAAATGATTCGTAACCTGCACAAGTATCCTTGTACTGATTATAGATTTCTTCAATTTCAGCATCTGTATAAGCTGATGAGAAGTAAGTCTTGAACTTAGCTAAATCACCCTTAGCACAAGCATCTTCAATATCAGCATAGAAACTCTGAGCTGTCTGTACTGCTGTAGTGTCGTTAGCAGTTGATGACTGAATGTAAGAATCAACACTTTGTGCAGTTGTTGGAACTGTTGTAGCAGGAACAGTAGTTGTATTCTTTGCCGCAGTACTTGTAGATACTGTAGAAGGAACAGTTGAAGTTGTTGTACCTCCACTTGGCTTTGAGTTGCTATTACATGATGCAACAAAAATAATAATCAAGCAAATAACAATTACTACCACACAACCACCTGCAACAAACTTCCAAGTGTTGCTCTGTTTATCATCTACATATGTATCGTTATAATCTTCTTTTTTCTTTTTCTTAGGCTTTGACTTTTTCTTTGGTTTTTCAAATGAACTTGTAATGTTCTTATCTTCAACAGGAGGTTCTTTTGTAGAAACCTTAGGAATAAAACCTGTATTTGAAGATGTATAAGAAGAAATATCTTCATATTCATCTTCATGAACTTTCTCTACAGGTGAACCGTTAAAAGCTGCATTAATCTCTTTTTCAAAAGTTTTTAGATGGTCAGGCATTTCACTACCATCAATACCCTTTAGAAAGTTAGTTTTTTCGCCACAATTAGGGCAAACTTTACTGTTTATATCAATATCCTTACCACATTTTTTACAAAACATAAAATCCTCCTTATTCCTCTAGCTTATGCCACCAGTTAGTTGCCGGTTCAACTACATTTCCATATTCATCATAGGATTTTGTGTTGTAGCCTTCCGGAACTTTAATAGCTAACCAAATCGCACCACTGTCTTCAACATAATAGTCAACAACCTTCTGAACATTAGTGTTCCATTCCAGATAATGACTGGAACCTGACTTACTGTGCTGGTCATAGAACAAATCTGTATAAGCTGTGAAAGTATAGTTTTTATCTAAGAATTTCTTTGCTACTGATTCAGCCTTAGAACGCTCATCGTTATAAAGCTCTATACTGATAGAGAATTCAATATTTTTGTTTTGTTCAGAACCCTCATTCTCAATACCAAAGTAATATTTCTTTTCTTTCTTTAAGTCAGCAGTTAATGTTGTTGTATGGTTTTTGCCACTACTGCTTTCATCTGTCTGGGCATTTCCCATTGTACTAAAGTCATTAATCTTTAAATAACCGTCAATTGATGCTTCAACAGTAATTGTGTACTTTGCACTTTCATAAGGAACAAAGCTAAATAAATAACCTGCACCGTAACCTGCCTTTGATGTTGTATAAGTTTCTTCATCATTTACTCTAACAGGTGTAACATTAAGTGCTTCACCCTTTTTGTTAGTTGGTGTAAAGTTAATGTCATTTTCTGTAGCATAAACCATTGACTGAGAACCGGGTACACCTTGAATATAGCTATTGTTGCTATCTTTCATTATATCTTCACCGATAGAAGTAACTGTTTCAGGAATAAAAATATCAGAAAGTTTATTACAAGAAGCAAAAGCCTTGTCACCGATTTCTGTTATACCGTCTTGTAACTTAATATAATGAAGTGACTTACAATTAAAGAAAGCTCTTTCGCCTATTCGTTTAAGTGTACTTGGCAAAGTAACGGACTTAATGTCACTTTCGGCAAAAGCCATATCTGCAATGCTTACAACGGACTTACCGTTAATTGTGTCGGGAATTTCAATTGTAGCATCGCTACTCTTTGTACCGGTGATTTCAACACCACCATCAACACTTGAATATTTATAATTTGTATCGGAAAATACATGGATAATGCCCTCTTTGTCAAGGAACATTACGCCACCACCTAAGATACAGATTATTAAAATAATAATCAAAACAGGCTTAAATACTTTCCACTTTTTATTTTCATGATATTCGTCATCATCAAACATATCGTCACTGTAGTAGTTTTCCAGATAACTATCATCTTCATCATACTCCAGCTTAGGTCCTGTATAAGAAGTGTGACCATATGTGTTTTTGTAAGCAGTATGTTTACTGCTATAGTCTGCAAGTTGTTTCTTGGTATTATTAATAGCTATAATCTTTTCATCTTCAGATATAACATATCCACAACCTTTACAACTATTAAAAGAATTGCCGTTTTCACGAGAACATTTCGGACAAATCCACAAAGAAAATCACCTTCTCCTTATCTATAATAATCTGCCTTATAATTATTCCACAATTCTTCTACTTTAGAAGTGGAATTTTCTTCCTTTGCCTTAGAGATTGGCTCAATGTATTCATTAAACATCTTCTTTGTTCTTTCAAAGAAGTAGTGCTTTAAGTCCTTAAAATCATCAAAACCAAATGCAACAATCATAATAGCAAAGTCGTCTTTTGCAAATTCACCAACAAGTCTTCTTAGTAAGCTTTCCCACTGAGCAACATTCTTTGCTCTGTTAAGTGTATAAAGTAAAGCATACTCAAATTCCATTGGTGTTGCAAAGCTACCATAAGCACCGTCTGTTGCAGTTACTAAAATAGTAGGTGCATCTGTTCTGACTGTTTTAATATTAATCTTAAAGTCAGTTTCAGCATTTACAAGGTTAATAACTCTTGGTTTCTTAGTTTCATCAATAGGACTAATCTGTTCAACAACATCATCCTCTGTAATCTGACAAAGACCGTTCTTGTCAAGGAAATAACCTCTACTGTTACCTGCCCAAAGATACTCAAACATAATGCTGTCTTTCTTGCTATAATCACAAGCAATGATACTTGCAGTTGTTGGTACTAAAGCAGTATCCTGATTATCGGCAAAGTTCTTCTTTACCTTATCAATATATTTCTTTAGGTCGGAAGTCAGCTTAATGCTATCCATTTCACTAAAAGTAAAGTTACCGTTTTGGAACATTTTTATTGTGCTTTCTGCTGCCAATCTACTGGCAATATAGCCACCGGTTCTTGTGCCTAGCTTTGAGTATGTAGTTGAGTCCATCTCACCAAAGCCATCAAACACACCGATAAAACCACCATTGTCGTTGAAACAATAGCTATAGCTGTCTTCATCTCTGCCTTCACTGCCACGACCTGTAACAGATAGGGCAATGTTTAATTTTCTAATGCCCATTTTTACATCCTTATAATTCTCCATAAATACCTCTGCCCTAAAATACAATCTTATTTTTCTATATATCTACAATATCAAACATATTTTGCATATAAATTCATTATACAAAAACTAGTTTATTTCATCAATGATTATGACTATTTTGTAATAATAAAAAAGTTAACAAGAAAATACATAAGTTGTACTAACTTGTTAACTCCTCTAATTCACACACAATAACTGTAATGTTGTCGTTACTTCCTTGCCCTAATGCTTGGGAAACCAAAATATCCGATGCATCAGTTACCGACTGTGCTACATGACAAAGAACCCCTACTTCTTCATCATTAAGTTTTTCTGTTAAGCCATCGGAACAAATAATATATCTGTCACCGTTACAATACTCTTCTGTAGAAAGTGCCGGTGAAAATTCCTTTTCTTCTTCACCCATACCAACATACTGAGTAATAATATTTTTGAAAGACTTAAGTTCTTCCGGCAACACATGGTCAACAGACAACTGTTCTATCTTTCCGTTTCGCACTTTATAAATTCTTGAGTCACCAACATTGCCTATAGAAATTTCATTCTTTCCAAAGACAATTCCGGCAAATGTTGTACCCATATGCTCAAGCTGATTTTCTTCAGCATAAGTATGAACCTTGATGTTCATTTCCTTTGCACATTCAAGTATATGGTCTGAAAGGCTTTTGCTTTCGTCCCCGAAGTTATAATTCCTTGCAACATCAGTAGCCATTGAAGAAGCAACCTCACCTTGCTCTCCACCACCCATACCGTCAAAGACAGCTAGGATTTTACTATCGTCACTGAGAATTTCTCCATAATAAGAGAAATCTTCTTCATCATTTATATCTCTTGAATGTCCGTCACAAAGCAAATTATCTTCATTATTTTTACGAACATTTCCTGTTGTACTCATTGCGTGATATTTAATTCTGTAATGCTTATTTTCCATATAATCACCGCAAAATCCCTATTGTTTTACAATATTATAACACATCAACAACAAAATTGCAACCTACCCACTAAAACACAAAAAAGCAGTTCCTTTTTTGTAGAAACTGCTCAATTGAAATATTTACTGTTTACATTATATAATCGGCAACTGCCTTACCTACATCTTCACCTAAAACTGAACGAAGAACAAATGAAACTGAGGTTTTGAAGATACCATTTATAGAGTCCTTAAACTCTGCACCACCTGACTGTACCTTTGATTTATCCACCTTAATGTCACTTACATTAGGAGTATCACTAATCAGCAGTTCACCATATAAAGTGCTTTTGTTACCGATTGAAAGGTACTTCTTGTCACCTATTGTAAATGTACCGATATTGGTGTTGTCATTTACTCTGTTTACAATCTCATTGTCATAGTAGTAAACCTTATACACAATATCCTTGTCCTTTTTATTAGCAAGGTTCTTTGCATTATCCTCTAAAGTTTCTGCAATAGTTTTAGGGTCAAATTTATCACTTTTACCACCCAGCACATTGTAGTAAATATACTTAGTAACCTTCTGAGTTTCCTCATCGGATTTCATTTTATCTGCAACACTTGAAAGTATATTGGCAAACAGCTTGTTGTTGAAAGTAAAGGTAGTTACATCACATTCCATACCCTTAAATTCTTCGGTGCTTTCCTTAATAAAACCATCTTCGATTTTACCTGAAATACATTCCTTTGAGAATGTATATGCCCACTTTGCAAGTTCAATTTTTCCTACTTCATAATCTTCTTTATTTACAGTAGTAGGTACTGTTGTTGAAGTAGCAGTTGTTGTAGTTGCAGTTGCAGTAGTAGTTTTCTTCTTATTATTTTTGTTACTTGATGAACTTTTCTTTTTAGGGGCTTTTTCCTTAAGATTTATAACATAAGGCTCACTCTCATTAATTGAAGAAGAAAGGTAGTTACCGTCAATAAGCAACTCATAATCCATAATGTTGAAAACATTGAACTCTGCCTTTAACTTATCCTTTTCAACTGACCTTTCAACATCAACTGCAATGTCGGAAGAATCAGCACCTGTAAATGAAAGAATAGATTTATAATCCTGACCTAAAGCAAGGTTGCCTTTTACAGAAAAATCTTCACTTGCAATAGCAGAAATATTCATACCTTCTTTGTAAACATAATAATTTACCGGTCCTAAAATTGCCTTTAGAATTTGGTTTCTCAGTGCGTAGCAAGTAACACCACCACCAATAATCAGCACCAAAACAACAATTAAAATAATACCGGCAGGTCGCTTAAAGAAAGGCTTTTTTGTTTTCTTTTTCTTCGGAACTTTTTCCACATTTTCTTCATCAAATGTGAAAAAGTCCTTTTCAGTTTTATTTTCTTCCATACCTAAACCTACTTCCATAATTATGTTTACAATATATAACATATTTCTGCATTAGTCAATAAAAGCATTATACTTTATTTTATCCCATTAATTATAAAATTTAAGATTATTTCTCTATGATTATAAGAAATCCTCCCCATAACGGAGAGGATTTCAAGAAAGGGTATGAGAACGATTATTATCTCTTGTACTTTAATTTATTGCATATTTTATTTAAGCATTTTAATTCTATTTTTTCTTAACTGTTTTTGCTTATCTATTTTCTTAGATATTCATATTAAATAATTTTACTTATTCTATGCATTTGTGCTAACCTTTTATTTGGTCTTCTATATATAATACTTTTCAAACCCACAAAAGGTCGCAAAATTTTTAATTCTTTTATTTTTAGTTTTTTAATTTTGATTATGGGTAAAGGCTAGAATGATAAATTTGGGTTTTCAATTTTGTTTCTGCGTTACGATAAATTAGTTTTGCAAATTTGGGTTTGTAGGGCTAAATGTAAAGTGTTAAATTTCAGCAAATAAGGCTCCCTTGTGTAAAGGGAGCTGTCGCTTGTA
>NZ_JBBMEY010000057.1:0-8843 GCF_040096285.1 Ruminococcoides intestinihominis
TAAATTTATAATATCTACATAGGGCATAATACCTTTATTTAGGATAGTTTGTAACGGTCCAACAGTGTTGGACCCTACACCTGTGAGTCATAGTTTCATATGATTTTATGGTATATATTCTCACTACAAATTCACCTTAACTAACAATCAAAATTAAAAAGACAAACCCTAATTTATCAAACTAATCTTTACCCACAGACAAAATTGAAAAAAACTAATTTATAGGAAAGGGCTAAGATAACCCTTTGGTAAAAACAAAGCTAAAAAATAATGGAATACAGTAACAAAAGAGAAAGGTCGGTATTTTATTACCGACCTTTTGATATAATATAAATTTTAATATATCAAATTATTATCAAATTCATAAAGAACTTTACAATGGATTATTCTTAATAGCATAATCAATATAATAAAAAATTTTAATAAACTGCAAGTAAAGGGTTAATCTCGTGACCTTTATTATTATCAACCTTATTTATGTACTGAGAGGCTTTTACAATGCCTTTGATTGTACAAAACTCAGGTTCACTAGCAATGGTGATTTTTAGGTTTCTTATGTAGTCCTTAACAAGCTCTTTTAAGCCCTCAATTTTGCTAAGTCCACCTGTAAATACAATGCCACTTTTAAGAATATCACCGTTTAATTCAGGAGGTGTGTTTTCCAACACATCAACAATACCTCTGATAATTTCAAGCATAGTTCTTTGATAAATAGGTATTAGCTGACTTTTTCTAACCTCAATAGCTTTAGGTAAGCCACTTACCATATCTCTGCCTTTCATAATAAAGGTTTTGTCAGCATCAACAAATTTAACTGCACCGATTTCTTTCTTGCATTGTTCAGCCATTTGCTGACCGATTGAAAGATTGTAATGACTTTTCATATATTTAATAATATTCTTGTCCATTTCATTACCGGCTTTTTTGATAGAAATACCGGAACTGACTCCACCTAAGGAAAGTACTGCAATGTCAGCAGTACCACCACCTAAGTCAGCAATCAACTTACCTTCACCTGAAAGTATGTCAAGACCTGCACCCATTGCTGATGCTTTAGGTGTTTCAATTAAATACACAGACCGTACGCCATAACTGCTGATAGCATTTACTATTGCTCTTCTTTCAACTTCGGTTATTCCACCGGGAACAGCAGTAATAATTTTAGGCATAGATATTCTTTTTCTGCAACCTTTTTCTATGAAAATTCTTATCATATTTTCCATAAGTTCTGAGGCAGATACTGCACCGTCAACCATAGGAAAGGTAGCCTTTACTCTCTCGGGAGTTTTTCCGATAGTTTTGTATGCCATATCACCAACTGCTATTATTGAATTTGTATAGGTGTCATATGTAATAACTGATGGTTCAGAGATTATAACACCTTTATTTTTTGTAGCAACTTGAGTATTGCAAGTGCCAATATCTATAGCAATATTCATTATGTTCTCCTAAATTTATGCTTTGCATAGTGTACAACAACATACTGTGTTGCATCCACCTTTGAAAAGTGTTTTTGCACATTCACCAATGGTACAACCTGTTGTAATTATATCATCAACAATAAGTATATTTTTGTCTTTTATTAGACTTTTGTCAATTACCTTGTATGCATTCTTAACATTATTCATTCTGTCTTTGCCTTTTAAGGTATGTTGCACTTTATTGTTTTTGTGTTTAAACAGTGTTTCTGTATAGGGAATGTTAAGTTCTTCGGCAATTGTTCTGGCTAAAATTTCTGATTGATTGTAGCCTCTTTCTTTCAGCCTTTTATTATGTAAAGGTACTGCAGTAATAATGTCAAAGTGTAAGTCACCATAACTTTTCTTAATAGTATCAACCATTAAAATTCCCATAGACTTGCCAAGGTATTTTTTATCATAAAATTTAAAATTCAGTATACCTTTCCGAAAATCATCTTCATAGTAAAATGGTGAAATACACCTAAATCCACCAATAGCAAAACCATCAAAATAATTTATAGGGAATTTGCTGATGCAATCTTTACATACTATTTCCTTTTCTTCAATAACTTTGTTACAGAAAGGACATCTGTTTGGAAAGAAAAAGTTTTTTATTTTATCTGCAATACTCATATAGCACTATCTTGTTGTAAAAAATATTTTAGTCCTGTATATCGTTTATTCTTCTTGTTACTGTGGGTCATATTAGCAATAATGTTGCTATCTCCAACAATAATAAGTAGTTTCTTTGCCCTTGTAACACCTGTGTAAAGTAGATTTCTGTAACACAACTGTGGTGGTGTGTGGAACAAAGGAATAATAACTGCCTCAAATTCATTACCCTGACTTTTGTGTATAGTTGTTGCATAGCTTAATTCAACATCCTGCGCTGAGTCATAGTCATAGGTAGCAACCTTGTCATCAAATCGAATTTTAATGTATTGTTGCTTTTTGTTAATTTCAATTATTGTGCCGATATCACCGTTAAAAATACCGGTAGAAGTTTCTCCATCATCTTTAGTGTACATTATGTCATAGTTATTTTTGTACTGCATAACCTTGTCACCGATACGAAGAATCTTTCTGCCAAACTTAATTTCTTGTTTGTCTTTAGCCGGTGGGTTAAGTGCATTTTGTAGTCTTTCATTTAAGTCAGTTGCACCTAAAGCACCTTTTCTACCGGGACACAAAATTTGTATATCCTCAGTAGGGGAATAGTTGTAGCTTTTTACAAGTCGTCTTGTAAACAAGTCAATTACAAGGTTAGTTGCATCTGTGCCATTTTTAGTTGGCAAGAAGAAAAAGTCATTGTTGTGTTTTGAAATGTCAGGAAGTTCACCCTCAACAATTTTGTGAGCATTAGTAACAATAAGACTTTTTAGTGATTGTCTGAAAATTTCTGTTAATTCTACAAATGGTAATTTTTCACATTCAATTAAGTTGCCAAGAATATTACCCGGTCCAACTGACGGTAGCTGATTACTGTCACCTACAAGAATAAGTCTTGTGGCAAATGGCAAAGCCTCTATTAAACTTGCAAATAGCTGACTATCCACCATAGAAACTTCATCAACAATTAGTGCATCACATTTTAGTAGGTTCTTTTCGTTTTTCTTAAATACCGGTTTATCATCTTTATCATAGGCAACTTCCAGTAGTCTGTGAATTGTTTTTGCCTCTTTGCCGGTAACTTCACCCATTCTCTGTGATGCTCTGCCTGTAGGTGCAGTTAGCAGTACAGTTTGTCCATTCTTTTCAAGTATCTTAATAATGGCATTTAGTGTTGTTGTTTTGCCTGTACCCGGACCACCTGTAAGAATAAGAAAGCCTTTTTCCATAGCTGACTTAATAGCCTCAATCTGCTTTTCTGCATACTGAATATTCTCCTCTTGTTGTATCTTTTCAATAAGAGTATCTGTATTTGAAAACTTAGCAGCAGGGAAACTTTGCATTAGTTTAATTCTGTTTGCGATGAAAGTTTCTGCTCTGTGCATTTCAGGTAAGAAAATAAAATTCTTATCATCAAAATTTTCACGCATAAGTGACGCATCAAAAATCATATTATTAAGTGCGTCTTTCACAAGGTCCGTATCAACTTGTAGGAAGTTTGTAGTAGTGGCTATGAGCCTTTCTTCCGGTAAACAAGTGTGACCGTTTTGCTTGTTGTGGTTTAGTACATGGGCAATACCTGCTCTCACTCTGTTTTTATCATCAATAGGTCTGTCTTGCTTTTTAGCTATCATATCAGCCATTTCAAAGCTGACTCTAAGTCCATTGTCACAAAGTGTATATGGATTATCTCTAATATATTCAAGACTTCTGTTGCCAAAAAATTTGTAAATTCTTACAGCAGTATTTGCAGAAATTTGAAATTCACTAAGGTATAGCATAAGCTCCCTTATACCGATACTTTCCTTTAGCTGTTTGGAAATATCATTAGCTTTCTTTTCTGAAATACCCTTTAACAAAGCAACTCTCTCAGGTTCATTTTCCAGCACTTCAAGAGTTTTTTCTCCAAATTCTTTTACAAGCATTGTAGCAGTTGATGAACCCACACCTTTAATTGCACCGGATGAAAGATAACGCAAAATACCGTTAGAGGTTGTTGGAATAGTAGGTTCAAAGGTTTCTACACAAAACTGTAAACCATAGCTTGGGTGACTTTTATATCGACCGTATAGCCTAACTTCCATACCAACTTCAACAGTAGGCATTACTCCTGTAGCAGTAATTAATTCTTTCTTAACATCTACATCAACTACGCTGTAACCGTTGTCGTTGTTTCTATAAATAATATCTTCAATTGTCCCTGTAATTTGTAAAATTTCATTATTATCCATAAATTATATTATAACACTAAACGGCTATATTTACAATGAATTAACCTCATTAGAAAGACACTTTTTGTCAATAATTTTTATAAAGTCATAACCATAGGTCAGGGACTTAATGTCATTTATTGCTTCTTTAGATAAATTCTCGGTAACAATAATAATTTTCTGTGGTCTAAAGCTACCCATCCATTTTGTTTTTTCTATTGCACTTCTTACTATAAATTCATAATTTGAATGACTGTTAACAGGTGTAATCAGCATAGTTGAACATTCATTTTTTACACTCATAATTCTAAAGATTAAGTAGCTGATAATTTCCGTAAAACCAACAATAGCAAATATAAAAAGTAATGTATATAGAAATAGCATATAACCACCTCACTACATAATATGTTGATAATTTATTTTTGTCTGTATATTTTATTAAGTTTTAATCCATAATAATTAGGCACAAAGAGTTGTGCAAAATATTTTGAGGTGATAAATATGGACAAGACAAATAAGAACCATTCAATCCGTTGTACCGTTACTTCTTGTGAAAACCACAATATGTCAGAAAACTATTGTGCCCTAGACACAGTAAATATCGGTACACATGAACCACATCCTAGTGAAAGTAAATGTGTTGACTGCGAAAGTTTTGTAGCAAAGTCAAAGTGCAGTTGCTAATAACTTTTGCACATTAAATTATTTTATGGCGACACAACTTAGTGTCGCTTACATATAATAAAGTATAAGACGAAAAATAAATAGTTAAGATAATAAGATAAAAGGTGCTTTTTATGAAAAGTGATAAACTGACTTTTGGTATTCTTGGTGGAGATAAAAGAAATTACTACCTAGCTAAGGCACTAAAGAATGATGGTTATGAAGTAAAGTTATGTGGCTTTGAAAAACTGTCAAATATGAGTTGTGAAGTAGCCTCTGCTTTAGACAGTGATGTGCTTGTTCTTCCTATTATTCCTTTTGATAAGGGTAAAGAAGTAAAGTCCCCTTATGCTGAAAAGACTGTTGACCTAAGTGGTTATGAAGATAAATTAAAGGGTAAAAAAGTCTTTACCGGCAAGAGAGAAAAATTTCTTTCTGAATTTTCAGGTATGGAAAAGGAAACCTTGTCATATAGTGATAGAGAAGAGTTCTCTGTGAAAAATGCAGTACCTACAGCAGAGGGTGCAATAGAAAAAGCAATAAATAGCAGTGACTTTACTATAAACGGTAGCAAGTCACTTGTTTGTGGCTATGGTAGAATTGGCAAGGTGCTTTCAGAGATGCTTCGTGGGATGGGTTCTGAGGTCACTGTTTCTGCCAGAAAGAGCAGTGACCTTGCGTGGATAAAGCTCAATAGTTTTCAGGGTGTTAAGACCGGTTATTTTTCTGAATTAGAAAAATACGACTTAATATTTAACACTGTACCTGCTATGATTTTTGATGAAGAAAAGTTAAAGAGAATAAAGTCCGGTGCATTAATTATAGACCTTGCCTCATACCCTGGTGGGGTTGACTTTGAAAAAGCTAAAGAGCTTGGGGTAAAAACAATTCATGCCTTGTCTTTACCGGGAAAGGTAGCACCAAAGTCAGCCGGAGAAATTATTGAAAGCACAATTTTGAGCATACTCAAGGAGGATGACGGGTGAAAAAGCTTGCCGTCGGATATGCTCTGTCGGCTTCCTTTTGTACCTTTAGTAAATCAATAGCACAGCTAAAAAAAATAGTGGAGATGGGGTATGATGTTATTCCCATAATGTCCACAAATGCAAGTACTAAAGACACAAGATTTGGAACTGCACAGACATTTGTAACGGAAGTAGAAAACCTGACAAATAAGAAAGTTATTAGGACAATAGAAGATGCAGAACCGGTTGGACCAAAGAAAATGTGTGATGTTCTTGTAGTAGCTCCTTGTACCGGCAATACCCTTGGGAAAATTGCCAACGCTATAACCGATACACCTGTTACTATGGCAGTAAAAAGCCACCTGAGAATTCAGAGACCTGTACTACTGGCAATAGCTACTAATGATGGTCTTGGTGCATCTGCAATGAATATAGGAAAACTCTTAAATACTAAAAATGTATATTTTGTTCCAATGTCACAGGATGATTGTGTGAAAAAGCCTAATTCTTTGGTAAGTGATTTTACCCTTATTCCGGAATGTATAACATTAGCTTACGAGAATAAACAATATCAGCCTGTGTTTATATAGATTAATAAATTTTAGTAGCCTCATATATATGGGGCTACTTGTTTTTTACTACACTATATGATAAAATGTGACTATCTGAAATAAGGAATGATTGTATGAAAATTTGTCCAAAATGTAAGAAAATATATGATGAATCAGAGGTTACTTGTTCTGACTGTAGAAAAAAACTGAAGAACATTGAAAACAAGAACACACCTGTAGGTGTTTGTAAAGTTTCAGGTGTGGACAGAATGAGAGTTCATGCTGCTTTGGAAGATGCAGGTATTCCATCCGGTGAACAGAGAGTAAAGAGCAAGGTTTCTGCTGAGGCTATTACCGGTGGTGACCTTTCTGATGTTATTATTACTGTACCTTACCAGGCATATGACAAGGCACTTGACATTTGCATAGGTATCGGTGTAGTAGATGATGATACCATTGACGAAAAGACTAAAGAAGATATTGAAAGCAAAAAAGAACAGTATGATAAAGACATTGAAGAATTTGAAGAAATGACTCCTAAGAAAAGAACACTTGTAAGGATTGTTTCTGCATTATTACTTATTTTAATTTTCTGCCTATTTATTTGGGGAGCAGACTGGCTAATTGATTTTATCAAAACATTGTTCTATCAGTAAGAGGAAAAAATGAGATTAACTAAAGTTCTAAACAAACATTTTAATCCATACGAGAAAGAAAATATGAATAGGAAAGAACCTTTCGTTTCAGCAGTAATTGTTTGTGCAGGTAACAGCACAAGGATGGGACTTAATAAGTCAAAGCAGTTTATTGATTTGCTAGGTAATCCGGCAGTATATTATACACTTTTAGCCTTTGAAAATTCTTTGTCAGTTAAAGAAATTGTTATTGTATGCAGAGAATGTGACAAAGCTGATTTTCAAAGTATTGTTGCAAAGTACGGCTTTACAAAAGTAGTTGCAATAGTAAATGGTGGAGAAACTCGTTCATTAAGTGTAAAGAATGGCATTGATGCAACAAGTGAAAAAGCAACTCATATTGCTATTCATGATGGTGCAAGGTGCTTAATTACAACAAATGAAATTGAAAAGGTAATTTTGTCAGCATTGCTTACAGGTGCATCAGCTTTAGGTGTTAAAGTTAAGGATACAATTAAGGTTGTAAATGATGATGAAACTATTAAGGATACACCTGACAGAAGTACCTTAAGAGCAATTCAAACACCACAAGTTTTTGACAAAGACAAATACATAAAGTTCCTTGAAAATGCAAAAAATGATGCAGTTGACTTTACAGATGATTGCAAACTTTTTGAATACTTTGGAGAAAAGGTAACTGTTGTTGACGGTTTATATACAAACATAAAGTTAACAACACAAGATGATATTATTTTGGCAGAAAGTATTTTGAAAGGTAGAGAATAATATGAGAATCGGTCATGGTTATGATGTTCATAAGCTAGTTGAAAATAGAGATTTAATAATTGGTGGGGTAAAGATCCCCCATACTATGGGATTACTTGGTCATAGTGATGCAGATGTGTTATTACACGCAATTTCCGATGCACTTTTAGGTGCTTGTGCTTTAGGTGATATTGGAAAGCATTTTCCTGATACTGACCCTAAGTATAAAGGTGCTGATAGCTTAATGCTACTTAAAGAGGTTGTAAAACTACTTGACCAAAATGGTTATTATATAGAAAATATAGACTCAACAATTATTGCTCAAGCCCCTAAGATGAAAGACTATATCCTTACTATGAGAGAAAATATTGCAAAGGCTTGTAATATTGATGTTGATAGAGTCAGTGTAAAGGCTACAACAGAAGAACACCTGGGCTTTACCGGCAGAAAAGAGGGTATCTCTGCTCATAGTGTTTGCCTAATTAACGAGAAGAATTAATTTTTTGAAAATTAAATTAAAATTTATAATTTAAATCACCTTGCACAAAATAAGTGTGAGGTGATTTTTTATGTTAAGAAATAAAAATAATAAAGAACCTAAAAATAAAAAATCCAGTAAAAGATTTAATGTATCAAATATAGAAGAACCTGATATGAATATGGAATTTAGTACCTGTTCATCATATGATTGTACAGGCCTTATCCCATCAGAAGTAGTTAACCAAGAAGAATACGAAAATTATGACGAAATGTATCAGTTCCTCCCAACAGATTTACGAGATGAAGATGATTTTTATTAATGTATTTTAATTTTGATTGTGGGTTAAGATTAGTTAGATAAATTAGGGCTTGTGGGAATGTTGCAAATTATATAAAAGTGTATACTATGTCCTTTCTCTCTTATATACCAAGTTATTGCACAATTAATAATACAACAATATTTTGTAGCATAAACAGTACCGATTTTTATATCATATTATGGCTT
>NZ_JBBMEY010000058.1:0-8751 GCF_040096285.1 Ruminococcoides intestinihominis
CTGGACATCAATGATGTCCCCTACACCTGTGAGTCATAGTTTCATATGTTTTTACGGTATATATTCTCACTATAAATTTTTTCTTTATAGCCAATTAAATTTAAAACAAATTTACCTTTACCCACAGACAAAATTGAAAAACCCAAAATTATCAATCTAAACTTAAGAGTTAACGGTAAAGGGAAAAGAAAGAAGTCAAAACAAATTGCTTTGACTTCTTCTATAACAATATTATAAATTTATCACATATAATTTCTATAACAACATAATAAATCTTTAATAAATAACAACTCTATCACAATATAATTTTTGAAATTATATAACAAAAACGAAAGGCCTTAAAATTGAAATAATAAAATTACTTATCTTCAGCTTCGTTTCTGTTGATAGCATTTAGCACACCTAAGATTGAGCTATAGTTAACATTGTGGTCAATGCCAACACCAAAGATTCTCTTGTTTTCAGGTGTTTCAAGTTCAATGTAAGAAACAGCCTGAGAGTCACTACCTTCACTAATAGCGTGTTGGCTATATGAACGGAATTTATATTGATCAATGCCAATCTTCTTTATAGCGTTGAAGAATGCATCAATAGGACCGTTACCAACACCGGTTGTGTTTCTCTTATCAGTACCGTCAATTACAACAGTACCCTTAAAGTGAACATATTCCTTGCCGTTTTCACTTTCTTCAAAGATACGGCTGTTTTCAATAACATACTTCTGTGGGTGTTCTAGATAGTTATCCTTAAATACTTCAAATAGTTCCTTTGGTACAAGTTCTCTGCCTAGTTCATCACACTTAACCTGAACTAATGCACCAAATTCAGGATGCATTTTCTTTGGTAGTTCATAGCCGAAGTTGTGTTCCATAACATAAGCTGCACCACCCTTACCACTCTGTGAGTTAATACGAATTATAGGCTCATACTGTCTGCCAACATCAGCAGGGTCAATTGGAATATATGGTACTTCCCAGTAGTCTGAGTTAGTGTCCTTGCAGTACTTAACACCTTTGTTGATAGCATCCTGATGGCTACCTGAGAATGCAGTAAATACTAGTTCACCAATATAAGGCTGTCTTTCACCAATCTTCATATTAGTGCATCTTTCAAAGATTTCCTTTAGCTTTGGTAGGTTAGAGAAATCAAGTTCAGGGTTAACACCCTGTGTGTACATATTTAGACCAACAGTAACAATGTCTAAGTTACCTGTTCTTTCGCCGTTGCCGAATAGTGTACCTTCAACTCTCTCAGCACCTGCTAGTAAAGCAAGTTCTGTTGCAGCAACACCTGTACCTCTGTCGTTATGAGGATGAACTGAGATAATAGCACTTTCTCTGTTCTTTAGGTGCTTGATAAAGTATTCAATCTGGTCGGCATATGTGTTAGGTGTACACATTTCTACTGTGTTAGGTAGGTTTAGAATAATAGGATTTTCAGGTGTACATTCAAGTTCGTCCATAACCTTTTCACAGATTTTAACTGCATTGTCCATTTCTGTGCCACTAAAGCTTTCAGGACTGTATTCAAATCTAATATTTGTGTCACCGTCATAGTTGTCTGTTAGTTCTTTAATTAACTTTGCACCTTCAACAGCAATGTCAATGATACCGTCCATATCTTTCTTAAATACAACTTTTCTCTGTAAAGTAGAAGTTGAATTGTAGAAGTGAACAATAACATTCTTAGCACCCTTAATAGCCTCGAATGTCTTTTTGATTAGGTGTTCTCTTGCTTGTACAAGAACCTGAATTGTAACATCATCAGGAATATGGTTTCCTTCAATTAGTTCTCTACAGATTTCATATTCTGTTTCTGATGCTGATGGGAAACCGATTTCAATTTCTTTGAAACCCATATCACATAGTGCATGGAAGAATTCCAGCTTTTCTTCTAGGTTCATAGGGTCAATCAGTGCCTGGTTGCCATCTCTTAGGTCAACACTACACCAAGTTGGAGCTTTTGTAATTACTTTTGTAGGCCATTCTCTGTCCGGTAAATCAATCTGCTTAAAAGGAATATACTTTTTGTATCCTTCTTTCATAGGAAAAACCTCCTTGTCTTTCGTAAAAAATAATACATAAAATACATAAAAAAACGCCCCTAAAAATAGGGACGAACAAATAATCCGTGGTACCACCCAAGTTTAAGCATATGTCACCATATACTCCTTAAGAACTTCCAACAAAGTTCTGACCAATAACGAGGTCTGCCGTCTTGCCCTTATAAGACAAGAAACTCCGGGATGAGTTATACATATAAGTTTTGACGTTGTTTTACACCAACCAACAACTCTCTTTGCTCTAAAACAAATATCTTTTTCCCTTCACAGTTTTTAAGGGTTATTTTTTTGTGTAATACTATTATATTAACGGTGAATAGGAATGTCAAGACTTTTATAAATAATATTCTATCTTTATCTATATTTTTTGTAGTAAAATCCCCTGTATGTTGAAAAGCTACAAAAACCAATAAAATACATTAATATATGTTTTAATATTCTAAATGTTGACATATACAAAAAATAGCAATACAATGTAAACAAATATGTTTTATCAATGTAGTAAAATTATAAATAGTTCAAATATAAAAGTGACCCGGAATTATGTATAAATTTTTTACATAAATCTCAAGTTATATTGACTATTGTTACAATGATGAGATTTTCTGAAAAAATTTTAAAAAATATGTAACCTTTTTTGTACTTGAAAAGTGTTATAAGTAAGAGAGGGTAAAGAAGTTGGAAGAGATATTGGATGTTGAGAGCTTTGTCACCAAAGCTGTTAATGAATATTCCGGTACAATATATAAGGTCGCTTTCCATATTACCTGCAACAAGGATGATGCCTATGATGTGTGTCAGGATGTTTTTCTAAGATTGTTCAACAATTTTGAAAAGATAAAGGACGATGAACACCTAAAGGCGTGGCTTATCCGAGTTGCAGTAAATTGTGCAAAAAGCTATTGTACGAAAGGATTTAAGAAAAATACAGTTCCTATTGATGATGTTAATGAAAATGAGTTAATAGCTAAAAATAAGGAAGATAATACTATAGATAAGGTTCTTAAATTACCGGAAAAGTATCGTGTAGTTATTCATCTTTTCTATTATCAAGAAATGAGTATTGAAGAAATATCCGATACTTTACAGATTGGTAAATCAGCAGTTAAAACAAGATTATCAAGAGGAAGAAAACTGTTAGAAAAAATTATTAGAGAGGAGGAAGCCTTAGGTGGATAAATTTGATTTTGATTTGTACAAAAAACAAACCGATGAAATTGACTTAACAGACAAGCAAAAGCAAGACTTAATCAATAATATACTTGATAAGGAAAAAAGAGAAAACTTAAAAGTTATTGATTTCCCTACAGAAAAACCTAAAGTTTATAAATACAAGAACCTACTGGCTATTGCTGCTGGGTTTGTTATTATTATTTCCATTGCTTTCTTAACAAACCTAGTGCCTGGTTTTCTTTCTTCTCAAAAGATGGATGACTTTTCCCTTGTAAATTCACTTAGTGATAAAGACAAAAAAAGTATTCAAAAGGAAATTGTAGTTGAATTTAAGGACAAAAAGTCCGGTAAAAAACGTGAGGTAGAAAGTAAACCACTTGACCTACAGCTTAAGGGTAAACACATAACAAGTGTTGATGTTTATTCAGCAGGTAATAACTATATTGTGTTAAATAGTTATAGCAGTGGTACTGCTTATGCTGAGGCTAGTACTTCTTATAGCAATATTAATTATAGCGATATTGATTTCTTAGGTTGGATGCCATCAGAAGAAAATATAGATAACCTAAAGGCTTTATCTGCTCAATCAACATCTGATGAGTATTATAAATATATGTATGATACAATTTATATGACAATCTATTTTTCAAATGGTGATACTGTAAAGCAAAAGTTGGTTGTTTCTTATGATGACAACTACAATTACACTATTGAATAAATAAAAAAGAAAATTATAATTTTTTGCTCTGCCTTTGGTGGAGCTTTTTTTGTGCAAAAAAATTCTCAAAATTATGTAACCTTTTGTACATTTGATAAGTGTTATATATGAAAGGATATTTTTTAATACAAGAAAGGATGATAAAAATGAAAAAAACTAACAAAATTATCGCTTTAGTTCTTGCAGTTATTACACTGCTTAGTGTAGTGTGTGTTGTACCTGTTACTGCAAGTGCGAAAGTAACAAATGTAGTTTCTTCTTCAGCTAAATCACCTACAAGTGGTAAGTGGGGGAAGAATGCAAAGTGGAAACTTAATTCAAAGGGTGTGCTTACTATCTCAGGTAAGGGTACATTGAAAATTGAAGAGTTAAGTGAGTCAGTTGCAAGAAAAGTTAAAGAAATCAAAATTAACGATGGTATTACAAAAGTGGATTTTTCAGCATTATTCTTTGTTAATGATGCAAGAAAAGTTACACTAAACAAAACCATCACAAGTATTGACAGAGGGGTATTTAACTATTTTGATAATATTACTTCTGTTAATGTACCTAGTGGTAACAAGAAGTATTCTTCAGTAGCAGGTGTTCTTTATTCAAAGGATAAGAAAAAACTTATTTTCTATCCAAGAGGAAAGAAAGGTACAAAGTACACAATTCCATATGGTACAAAGACAATTGGAAAATACGCATTTGATAAGTCACAATATTTAAAGAGTGTAACAATTCCATCAACAGTTACAAGTATAGAAGAAGGTGCATTTTTCGTTGTGAAAAAATGAAGAAAATCACTATCCCAAGTTCTGTAAAAAGAATGGGAAATCTGGCATATGGTTTCTATGTTACTTATGACGAAGACTTAAATATATACATAGAACCAATAAAAGGATGTACTATTTATGGAAAAGCAGGAAGTGCTGCACATAGATACAGCAGAAACTTTGGCGTTAAGTTTAAGAAAAATTAAGTAGGGAGGTAGTGTGTTATGACAAAGTTAAAAAGAAGTATATCTATACTGTTAATGATTTTAACACTTTCAAGTGTATTTAGTATGAATCTGATAAGTGCCTCAGCAAGTACAAACGGTAATTCTCCTTCATCAGGTTTACTATATGAAGATATAGATATGAGTGATGGAATTAAGTATGTTAAGGTAAATTGGTCATATGACGGTAACGGTACATTGACATTTACAGGCGATGGCAAAGTTATTAACTATTATGATGAACTAAATCCTGATAGCTTGTATAAAGAAATAAAAAGTGTCGGTAAGTATGTAAAGCATATAAAACTTGCAGAAGGTATTACCGGTATTGAACTTCCACTAAAGAATTTACCTAAGATTGAAACTATTGATTTATCAAGTAGTGTTAAATATATTGACACTTATGTTTTTCAAGATTGTAAAACAATAAAGAGTGTGACTTTACCTGAAAAGATAACAAGAATTGATGACAATTCCTTTAATGGTTGTTCTAACTTAATTACTGTAAATCTACCTAGTACACTAAAATCAATTGGTTGGAGAGCATTTAGTGATTGTAAAAAGCTAAAGAATATTACTATTCCTGAAAGTGTAACTAAGATTGATGATAGTGCTTTTTCAGGATGTGAAAGTCTAACTACAATTACACTACCTGAAAAGGTTGATGTAATTTCCAATTGGTTATTTGATGGTTGTAAGAACCTAAAGACTATTAATTATTCAAAGAACCTTCGTGTTATCGGTTCAGGTGCTTTTACAGATTGTAAAAGTCTGGAGTCATTTACATTCCCTTCATATATGAATATTATTCAGAAAGATACTTTTTCAGGTTGTACAAACCTAAAGAAAATTACAATCCCTAAGAATGTTACAAAGATTGCACAAAGTGCCTTTGAAGGCTGTGTTAACCTAACTTCTGTAAAACTTTCAAGTGATACAACTGCAATTGGTACAAAGGCTTTTAAGGATTGTACAGGTTTAACTTCTTTCACTATTCCTAATAAGGTAACTTTAATTAGACAACAAGCCTTTGATGGTTGTAAGAATATAAAGACATTTAACATTTCTAAAAATGTTAATGAAATCGGAAAAAATGTTTTTATCAATTGTACAAATCTAAAGAGTATTAATGTGGATAAAAATAATAAGAAATATGCAACAGTAAACGGTTCTCTTTATAATAAGAAAAAGAATAATCTTATTGCTTATCCCGGTGGCAGAACATCATCATACAAAGTTTCTAAGGGTACTGAGTACATTGGAAATCAGTCCTTTTCCGGTGCTACAGTAAAGAAAGTTGTTCTTCCTAATACAGTAAAGAATATTGGCTATAAAGCATTTGAAAACTGTAAGAACCTTAACAATATCACTATTCCAAGTTCTGTAAGTTTTATTGATGCAAAGGCTTTTGACAACACAAAGTACTACAATACTTCAAAGTATTGGTACAAAGGTCAGCTATATGTTGCTAATTGTGTAGTTGACAGTAAAACAAATATTAAGTCTGCTAACCTAAAGTCCGGTACTAGACTAATTGCAAAAGAGGCTTATTATAACAGAAAAAATCTAAAATCTGTTAAGCTATCTAACAAACTTCAGTATATTAATGACAGAGCATTCCTAAACTGCAACAAGGTTAAAAGTGCAGTATTGCCTAAGTCAATTAAATATGTTGGCAAAAAGGCTATTGGCTACAAAATAACTACTGTTTATGCTGATGTAGATTCTTTCCTTGAATACTATCAAAAAATGATTCTTGCAAGAGATGACTTTACTTTATATGTATATAAAAATACTGCCGGTAATAGATATGCTAAGGGTAATGCATTTAACTATAAGGTAATCAAATAAACTGAATATATTTTATTGCACTTCTGATTTAGCTATGGTTAAGTCAGAAGTGCATTTTTTATAAAGAAAGAAAAATAAATATGGGAATTATATATAAAAATGAAAAAACATTGTAAAAAAATAAAATATATTGTATAATAGTATTGAAAATTTTTATACAAAGGTGGTATTTTATGGAACTAAATAACGAGCCTATCTATAAGGCAAGTCAATCAAAAGTTTCTACAGTAGTTGCCTACCTAATAGGTGCTAAAGAAGATATGTTTAGTTACTATTCAGGTGACAGTATGGACATTATTGAGAAACTAAAGAAAAATGATGATGCAATTATTTTAAGGTCACTATGTAATATTCGTACAAACCTAATGCTACATTACCAATCAACTCAAGAAAGCATTTATTATTTTACAAACCTAGACAGACAAAGCTATTATGAAGAAGATGTAAAAATTCTAAGAAGTAAAGGCATTGATATTGTCAAGGCTAATTGCAAGGTAAATACTTATATTGCAAACATAAACGAACTTATTGCAAACAGAATAAATAATGTTAAGGACTTTTTCCCTGAATGGTTTAAGTGGGAATATATCAGAGAACTTTTTGTAATGCCTAAAGGTCAAAAGGAAGACAGAATTATGGCTGAGTCCAAGAAATTCTCTGCCAACAGAAACAACTATCCTTATCAAAGATATATTTATTGGAGACCTGTTGAAGAGGGTAATATCCTGTTTAATGATGAAAAATTTGCAATGATAATCTATAGACAACATAACGAAGAATTTTCTGATATTTCTAAGGTTACAGATGCAAGTGATGTTATCAAAACCGATATTTATGACTTTATTCAGAATGGCGAAAAAGTTATGATTGTGGTTGATTGTGAAAACAGTGACCCTATTAAACTTGCAAGTACTCTTACTCAGCTAAATGCAGATGAACTTTCCAAAATTTCTAAAATAGAATTATACGATGACAAACATACTTCAAAAGCGTGGAAGTACATCGGTACATTAACCGGCATCCCTGTTGAGCATAATGTAATTGAAAGAGTTAAGGAAGAAAAATCTTTGGTTGATATTAAAATGTCAGTGGGTATCTCAAAGGCTTATTTTCGTGACAATGTGGATTCATTTATTATGCTTTCAAGTGACTCGGATTTTTGGGGTGTTATCTCCTCAATTCCTGATGCAAAGTTCCTTGTTATGGTTGAACAAAGTAAATGTGGACCTGATATTCTAAATGCATTTAAGGATAACGGTACATATTATTGTTATATTGATGACTTTTCTACCGGCAATATTAAGGGCTTTAAGAATGCTATCCTTCGTTCAACTTTAGAAGAAAAAGTAGGTTCTCTTGTAAATATTGATACTAAGGAACTTGTAAACAATATTTTCAGAGAGTTATATATGGAAGTTGATGAAGCAGAGAAAAAGAATTTCTACGATAGATATGTTAAGAAAATGACTCTTGCTATTGATAAAGACGGAATGATGACTATTAAAATTCCTAATTGATTTTTAGATAATCTTTCTTCGTTAATTCTTTTGCCGAATGAAAAATTAGAAATTAAATAAAAACTTATAACTAAAACTTATATTTATACTTACAAATTGATTTATGCGTTTGTAAATTCGAACTATGTGTTTGTAAATTTGACTAATGTATTTGAAAATTAAATTTGTAATCTAAAATTAAACTATAAACTATAATAAATTAACCGACCCACCTAGGGTCGGTTTTTCTATGTATAAATAATTTATATTTGCTTAGCCCAGTTTATAAATTGGGGTTTTAAATTTTGTCTGTGGGTTAAGAACAGTCAGCTAAACAAATTAGGGCTTTTCAATTTTGATTGTGGGTAAAGATAAGCTTGTTATGCAAATTAGGGTTTGTGGTGCTAGAACTTGCCTTGTTATGTGGTAGATATTTAGAATTAGTAGAAACCATCCAGCCTTCCTTGTG
>NZ_JBBMEY010000059.1:0-8555 GCF_040096285.1 Ruminococcoides intestinihominis
CCATTCCCTCAGCGGAACGTGTTTTATTATACGGCTATTTTGCCTCTTTGTCAACACTTTTTTTCAACTTTTTTTAATAATTTTTAAATTTCTTTTCACTACACTATATATTGATATTTAAATTTATTCTTACACAATATATAGTTATATTAGATATCAATAATTGCTATACTATCTGATAATTCTTTGTATTTCCCACAAAATTATTTAAAATATTTTTTTAAATTTAATTTTCACTTTCAAATTTATTTCTATTATCCACAATTAATTCCTATTTTCTTCTTATAATAAAACAGCCGATGCTTTATTTTGCACCGACTGTTATTAGTTTTTATAATTTTTATATTATAAAGGGATATACTAATATTATTAAAAACTACAATAATATTAATGAATTACTTATCATTCTTTTCAACTAGAGCCTGAGTATCTCTTGCGATAACAAGTTCTTCGTTAGTTGGGATAACATATACAGGGATTTTACTATCATCAGTAGTTAGTAGTGCTGTGCCGTCAGCAGTTTCATTTCTTTCGTCATCACACTTAATACCTAGTACATTTAGGTAATCTAGAACTGCTTTTCTTAGATGTGTCTGATGTTCACCAATACCTGCAGTAAAGCAGATACCGTCACAACCACCTAGGGCAATATAATATGAGCCGATTGTCTTAGCAATCTGATAATATAGCATCTGGTGAGCTAAGTGTGCTCTTTCGTTACCTGATTCTTCAGCTGCACAAACATCACGGTCATCTGATGATACACCGGAAATACCTAGTAAACCGGACTTCTTATTTAGGATTGTATCCATTTCTTTTGCAGATAGACCTTCTTTTTCCATAATATATGTAACAACAGAAGGGTCAAGTGAACCGGAACGAGTACCCATCATAAAGCCATCTAGTGGAGTTAGACCCATTGATGTGTCAATAACTTTACCACCTTCAATAGCAGTGATTGAAGAACCGTTACCGATATGACAAGTGATAAGCTTTGTATCCTTAATATCCTTACCTAGTAATTTAGCAAGTTTACCTGAAACATATCTATGAGATGTACCGTGGAAACCATATCTACGGATAGAATACTTTTCATAATATTCATAAGGTACTGCATACATATATGCTTTTTCAGGCATTGTAGCATGGAAAGAAGTATCAAATACAGTAACCATTGGAGTATCTTTACCAAATACACTTTGAGCAGCCTTGATACCCTGAACTGCACCAGGGTTGTGTAGTGGAGCTAACGGTGAAAGAAGGTTAATCTGTTCAATAGTAATAGGTGTAACAACTGTTGATTCGTGGAAAATCGCACCACCCTGAACGATTCTATGGCCAACTGCACCAACTTCTTTAACATCAGAAATAACACCTACTTCTGGGTCAGTTAGAAGTTCTTTAACCTGCATAAATGCTTCTGTATGGTTATTCATTTCAACTTTAACAGTCTTTTCTTGACCTTTATAGTTCTTATAACCAACTAGGCTATCGCCAACACCGATTCTTTCGCAATTACCTTTACATAGAACTGATTCGTCTTTCATATCAAACAACTGATACTTAAGAGAAGATGAACCAGCATTAATTACTAATACTTTCATTATATCCTCCTGTTGAATGATTCATTCATTTGTTATATAATAATTAACGATATTATTATAAGTCAAAAATTGTAGTATTTCAAGTATTTAGGAGATTTTTATGATATACGGTTTGGTATCGGAATTCAATCCTTTTCACAATGGTCATAAGTGGCTGATTGACAAGGTTAAAACTGAAAATGACACAGTAGTTACGGTAATGAGCAGTAGCTTTGTACAGAGAGGTGACATATCTATTATTAGCAAAATGGATAGAACTTTTGCCTCACTAAAAAATGGTGTTGACCTTGTATTGGAATTACCTTCTGTTTACTCATTGTCAAGTGCAGAGGACTTTGGGAAAAGCTCTATTGAGATTTTGAAAGGTACCAATATAATTGACAAAGTCGTTTTTGGCAGTGAATGCGGTGATGTTGATTTACTGAAAAAGGGAATTTCTGCTCTTAAAGATAAAAATGTACAAAACATTATAAAAGAAAATATGAATAAAGGTGTTACCTATCCCAAGGCTATTCATAATTCTATATTAGAATTATATTCTGATGATATTGCAAATTTATTTGATGGTTCTAACAATATATTGGGTATGGAATATTTAAAGTCACTTGAAAATAGCAACATATCAGCAATTACTTTTTCCAGGAAAGGTGCTGGGCATAATGATAAATTTTCCAGTGGTGACTTTGCCAGTGGTAGTTATATAAGAGATAATTATTCTAGCAGAGAATTATATACACCTAAATACCCTATTACCGATACTGCAAAAATTGAAAATATTGAGAAAATTATTCTTTACAAACTATCTTCTATGACAGAAAATGACCTTAGAAATATTCCTGATGTTCAGGAAGGTTTTGAAAATAGGATAATTAAAGTTGTTCAAAATACTAACAATTTTAATGAATTATGTGAAAAACTGAAAACTAAAAGATACACAATGTCTAGGATTAGGAGAATAATTTGTAGGGCAATTCTTGGTATTGATAATTCTGTTAAAGAAATTAGTGTACCATACATTAGGGTGCTTGGTTTCACAGAAAAAGGCAGTAAATTGCTGAAAGAAATCAAGGAAAATGGCACTTTGCCACTAATAACTAATGTGAAAACCGGTTATGATAATCTTGATAATAACGGTAAGAAAATTCTAGGAATTGAGAACCTTGCAACTAGGTTGTGGTCACTTGCAAGTTGCAACAACACAATACTAAACAATGAATTTACTCAGCAAATTATTAAAGGATAAGTTAATATACAGAACAAAAACCTTCTAAATTTTAGAAGGTTTTTTCTTTAATAGAATATTAATTATAAATCCTACAAATAATATTGATACTATTGTAAAAACATTTAATTGCACTTCACCTAGAAAAAATCCTATTAGTTGGTAAATGATCAATGATATTATGTAGGCAAAAATATTTTGATATAGCAATGCGAAAATAAATAACTTCTTGCTTACAAGTTCCTTATTCATTGCAATTATTGAGGCGATGCAAGGGGAATTTAACAAGTTAAATACCAAGAAACTAATTGCTGAGGAATATGTTGGCAGAACTGATTTTATAGTTTCATTGGAATTCATGAACATATTTAGTGATGAAACGATATTTTCTTTTGCGAAAATTCCTGAAAAAGTTGCACTGATACATTGCCAATTATTAAAACCCAAAGGATAAAACAAATTTGAAATTAACGCTGAAAAATAACACATTAGTGAGTTATTTTGATTTTCACCATTTAAATAGGTGAATTTTCCATTAGCAAAACCGAAATTAGAAAGTAGCCAAATGATGATACAAGCCACCACCAAGACAGTCCCTGCCTTAATTAAAAAGGCTTTTATTCTCTGAAACAGATGTGAACATATTGTACTTAACGAGGGTAAATGATAGTTAGGAATTTCCATTATGAATGGTGAATCTGTTGTAGTTATAATGTTCAGATTACTGAGAATTAATGAAGAAATCAGCACAAAAATAATTGAAGAAAAATAAATTATCGGTGCTACAAGGAAGTTATTTGAGAAAATCTCACTGCTAATAAGTGCAATAATTTGCAACTTGGCACTACAAGGTACATTTGTTGTGGTGATAACTGTTATAATCTTTTGCTTTTTATTTTCAATAGTTTTTGTTGACATTATAGCCGGTACACCACAACCTGAACTAATAAGTAAAGGAATTATACTTTTACCTGAAAGACCAAATTTTCTGAAAATTTGGTCCATAATAAAGGCTATTCGTGACATATAGCCTATATCCTCTAATATTCCTAAAAAGAAAAATAATGCAATAAGTTCAGGTACAAAAGCTATAACACTACCTACACCATTAATTATACCTTCATTAATTAGTGAAATTAAGATATTTGAGCAGTCAATATCGGTGAGAAAAGTTTTTATATTGTTACTTAACAAGTCATCAAAAATTACTGATGTAATAAAGTCGGAAGTTAAATTTCCTACCAAACTAACTGATATGTAATAAATAAGAAAAATTATTAGAATGAAAATTGGAATGGCAGTATATTTCCCTAAGAGAATATTATCCACTTTATTTGAACTATCACAAGACTTGCTACCGGCTGAGTAGCAATTGCTGAGAAGAACTTCAACAAATTTATATCTATCGTTTATTATTAATGCTACCGATTCATCATTATATAATTCTTCACAAGAATTAATTTTACTATTTATTTTATTTATAGTTTCTAAATTTAGATTTAGTGAATTTAAAATATATTTATCTTTTTCAAAAATTTTTACTGAATAATATCTTGATTTTTCTTTAACAGAATTATTATTGATTTTGCTTTCAATATATTGCAAAGTATTTTCTACATTAGAATTATATTTCATAAATTTAGGTGGTGAAGTTTTATTATTCGCAACTTGAATTGTTGTCCTGATTAAGTTATCTATGCCTAAATTTTTAAGTGCGGAGATTTCTACCACTTGAACACCTAGTATTTTTGACAGTTTTTCTATATAAATTTTACCACCATTTTTTCGGACAACATCCATCATATTTATTGCAACAACTATGGGTACACCTATTTCCATAAGTTGAAGTGTTAGGTATAGATTTCTCTCTAATTTTGTTCCGTCGACAATATTGATAATTACATTTGGTTTTTCGTTTACAAGGTAATTTCTTGCAACAACTTCTTCCGGTGAATATGGGGATAGTGAGTAAATCCCGGGTAAATCGGTTATAGTTATGTTATTATGATTTTTTAATATACCCTCCTTACTCTCTACCGTTACACCTGACCAATTACCTACATACTGATTGCTACCGGTTAATAGATTGAACAAAGTTGTTTTGCCACAATTAGGATTACCTGCAAGTCCGATTTTTATATTCATTTTGTCACCTAAACTTTCTACTATACAGTTTATTCTATAAATCAAAAAAAATTACAAGGCAACAAAAAACACCACCCAAAAATGGGTGGTGTAATTAATTTAGTTTACAATCAAACCGGATGAATCATATTTTCTTTGTCAGCGTTGTTGTTAAGTCCGATTTTCTTGTTTCTACGCTTTTCAAAGAAGTCCTTAGCTACCTTAGGGAACATAGCATAAGAAAGTACATCTTCTTCCTTTTCTGCGAAAGGAGCAGCTTCTTTCTTTAGTTCTTCCAGTTCAGGCTTTAGTAGGTCAGCAGGACGACAGTCGATTGGCTGCATATCGCCAATAATCTTTGTTCTGAATTTAGGGTCGATTGGTAGTGGAGTTGTACCATACTTACCTGCAACAAGATCCTTAAATTCATTTGTAACCATCTTATATCTTTCACCTGTGATAACATTGAATACTGCCTGAGTACCAACAATCTGTGATGATGGTGTAACTAGTGGTGGGTAACCTGCATCCTTACGAACATTAGGAACTTCCTTCATAACATCAAGAAGCTTATCTTCCTTACCGGCCTGTTTTAGCTGAGAAAGTAGGTTAGATAGCATACCACCAGGAACTTGATATAGTAGAGCTGATGCATCTGTAGCAAGCATCTTAGGGTCAATTAGACCACTGTCTAGATACTTCTGTCTTAGACCCATAAAGTATTCACGAATGTTAGCTAGAGCAGCTAGGTCAAGACCTGTGTCATATTTTGTACCCTGGAATGCAGCAACAATTGATTCTGTTGGTGAATGAGATGTACCGTCAGCTAGTGGTGACATAGCAGTATCAACAACATCACAACCATTTTCTACCGCCTTCATAATACACATTGAAGATAGACCTGCAGTAGCATGTGTGTGTAGCTGAATTGGAATATTAACTGCCTTCTTAAGATCCTTAATTAGGCTTTCACACTTATATGGTGTAAGTAGAGCAGCCATATCCTTGATACAGATAGAATCTGCACCGATAGCTTCAATCTTCTTAGCATAGTCAACATAGTATTTGTTATCAAATACAGGACCTGTTGTGTAACTCATAGCAATCTGTGCATGAGCACCTTCCTTTTTAGCAGCCTTAACAGCTGTTTCAAGGTTCTTAATATCGTTAAGAGCATCGAAAATTCTGATAATATCAATACCGTTAGCTACTGACTTCTGAACAAAATATTCAAGAACATCATCAGCATAGTGACGGTAACCAAGCATATTCTGACCACGGAATAACATCTGTAGCTTTGTGTTAGGACATTCCTTACGAAGTGTACGAAGTCTTTCCCATGGGTCTTCATCTAGAAATCTTAGGCAAGCATCAAATGTTGCACCACCCCAACATTCTAGTGAATAAAATCCGATTTTATCTAGTTCTGGGAGAATTGGTAACATATCAGAAAGTGGCATTCTTGTAGCAAGAAGTGACTGATGTGCATCTCTAAGAACTGTTTCTGTAATTTTTAGTTTCTTAGCCATTTTAATCTTCCTTCCAGTTATTAGCCGATTGTTACAAGTACTGTACCTGAGTCAACAGAGTCACCCTTGTTAACACAAATAGAAGTAACTGTACCTGAGCAAGGAGCATTGATTTCGTTTTCCATCTTCATAGCTTCCAAAATTACAACTGGTTCGCCTTCTTTAACTGTTGCACCGTTAGCAACCTTAATATCAAGAACTGTACCAGGCATAGGTGATTCAACCTTTGTACCTGCACCTGCTGATGGAGCCGGAGCAGCTGCTGGTGCTGGAGCTGCAGCTGGAGCTGGAGCAGAAGCTACTGGTGCTGAAGAAGCACCTGTTTCTTCAACCTGTACATCATATGTTGTGCCATTAACTGTAATCTTTAAATTTTTCATCTTAAATTCCCCTTTGATTGTAATATATTAACCGATTGTTGAATGTTTCTTTGGTAGAGTAGAAACTCTCTTGCTCATTAGCATTGTTACTGACTGACCAAGAACAGTTCTTAGTTCTGCTTCTGTAACGATATTTTCGATAACACCGTCTTCAGCAGCCTTAAATGCTGATAGGTTAGCCTGAGCAAATTCTTCAGCTACCTTTGGCTGATCCTTAACAGGAACTTCCATCTTTTCAGGAGCTAGTAGGAATGTTGCTGCCATTTCGTTAAGTGGAGAAACAACTGCTTCAGGTAGAGCAAATGTTAAATCTGTCATTGCACCTGAACCTGCCATTGCTACATATACAGGACCTACTGCCTTACCTGTAATAACTGTAATCTTTGTTGTTGTAGCTTCTGCATAAGCATTTGTAACAGAAGTTGCAGCACCAAGACAATCAAAGCCTTCACTATTTAGGAATGTGATAACAGGAATTGAGAAAGCATCACAGAAAGAAACAAGCTTTGTAATCTTCTTGCCGTCAGGCTTCTGAATCTTGCCACCCTTAGTCTGTACAACACCAACAACTTCGCCCTGTAGTCTAGCAAAACCAACCTTTGCAGTTTCGCCAATGTGGTCATATAGCTTAACATCAGAACCTGCATCAAGTGTCTTGCATACAATGCACTTGCCTTCAGGGTCAGGACCGAATTCTTCTGCACAAGGAGCAGTTGAAAGGTTGTTAGATGGCATATAAAGGATAAGATCCTTAGCTTTAGAAATAGCGTCTTCCTTATCGTCAGCGATAATTGCAACTGAACAGTTACAACCTTCATCATCAGAAGTCTGAACAGAAATCTTAGCATCCTTAGCCTTGATAACAAAGTCAGCAGAAGAAGCTGTAATAGCAGAAGTACCTAGACAATCTGATAGTACAACAGAAATCTGTGGTACAACACCTGAAAGAGTACTTGCTGCGTGAAGAACTGTACCGTAAGCGTTTAGAAGTTCATTACCTTCCTTTAGCTTACCGCCTAGGCTGTCATAGATACCTACAACAGGTGCACCGTTCTTTAGTGCAAGGTCATATACCTTCTTTAGTTTTGCTGCCTGTGCCTTACTCATAGCACCGTTTGCAACATCAATATTCTGACAAAAAGCATAGCAAGGTAGTCCGTTTACAGAACCATAACCGGCAACAGCTTCTGCATAGTTGTCACCTGACTTTGCATATGTGTCAATTTCAATAAAGCTACCCTCATCAAAAAATTCTGTAATTACCTTATAAGCAGAAGTTTTTGAGATTTCAGCCTTAGCCTGAGTAATTTTTTCTGTACTCATCTCTATTCCTCACTTTCGTGTATTTATACTGTGTCTATATTAAAATACTACATAAATCATTATATCCCAAAATATATTTTTTTACAAGAAAAAAGTGTGCAAAGATTTATTTTTGCACACTTTAAATAATTGTTGAAGATTTATGCGTAATTTATAGTCAAATTGCTCAAAAATACGCAAAACCATAAGGCTAGAATTAATAGTGTATTTTTCTATTATTATGAACAAAATGTATATAATTGTACACATTTAATTTAATAATAAAATACTTAGTTAAAGTTGTATAAACTAACTTTGCTGACCACTTACCAATAGAACAGTTATCACACTTTATTAACGGGTGAACAATTAAGTGAACATCAAAGATTACGTG
>NZ_JBBMEY010000060.1:0-8258 GCF_040096285.1 Ruminococcoides intestinihominis
AGAAGGAGTTTGTTTTTTATACTCATCGCTAAAGCTTTTTTGAACCCCCGATACAATCGGGGGTTTTCGTTATACAAGAAAAGTGGCTATCCTTATGGGTAGCCACTAATTAGATAAAAGGAGAAGATTATAAACAATATTCTCTGTATATTTAATTTCGTTTAAGTTAGATTTTTGTTTTAGATATTTTGATTTTCTAAGGATATATCTATGAAAAATCTAATATAAAAATTAATCTAAAACATATAAACAAATCTGCTATAAACTTAAATTACTTTTATCAAAAACTTAAGCAATTTCTTCTGCTGAGCAACACTTTGTTAGGCTATGCTTAACTCTATCGTTAACTTCAGCTCTTTTAGCGTCATTAAATCTGTCAACAGTACCTACTAGGTAACCTGTGATTCTTCTGATTCTTTCAAAAGGAACTTCGTCATATGTGTAGTTAACATCAACATATTCACCGTCAACAGTAATATCAACTGTCTTGAAATATTTATCAGGATTTTTTTCCTTTAACTGCTGTACATATAGATTAGCTTCTTTTTTACTCATATCGCCATTAATTGTTAGTGTCATAACTCTTACCTCCATTATTTTGTTATTCTTCTTTTTTGAGTGTACATCTATATTACCACTATATATTGTGGTTTTCAAGTGCTTTTTGCAATTTTTGTGCAATATTTTGTTTACAATATAATTTCTGTAAAGGCAAGAAATTTGTGTATTATCGCTAAAACTCTTACTACAAGGTAGTTATGTAGTAAGTCTGTTGTTAATACCGAATGAGATTGATAGTGCTTCATCAACTTGATTCATAGAGTTAAATTCTACTTCTCCCATTTTTTCTCTAAGTCGCTTTTTGTCTATTGTGCGAATTTGTTCCAGCAAAACTACAGAGTCCTTTGCCAGTCCACTTTTGCTACCATTTATCTCAATATGTGTTGGAAGTTTAGCCTTTTGGTGTTGGCTTGTAATTGCTGCTGCAATAACTGTCGGTGAATATTTATTGCCAACATCATTTTGTACAATAAGTACCGGTCTAACTCCTCCTTGTTCGCTGCCAACAACAGGACTTAGGTCAGCATAATATATATCTCCACGCTTAACTGTCATAATTTCACTCCCAGAATTTTTCTATTAATATTGTTGCCAAAACAATTTCTTTTTATTCTTTGACATTATATATTACGGAAAAATTCACTTGGGGTTAATGTTAACTATTACTAACCTTTTGTGGAATTGCTTTTCCATTTACAAAGGTTATGTGAATGTTACTGTTGCTTATACTGTCAACAAACCCATTGTTGTTGACCTTTAGAACATAGTCATCAATTTTCATTTGATAAAATTCACCCTTATCCTGTAACAGTGACTTGGAATTATCAAATTCATCAAGAACATTTTTCATTATTTTTATAGGTGCTTTATGGTTAAATTTATTTATATTATATGTACAGTTTAAACCTTGAAAAGTCATTTTTACAGAACTGTCTTTTACTTTATATGTATAGCCCTTTAGATTTTCAGGTGAAGAAATTTTCAGAGAAATATCACCGTCACTGTTCCTACAGAAGTCACCCTTTGCACTAAAGTCACCGCTGCTAATAAATACCTTAGCAGAAAAATAATTATTTACTGTCATTTCTTTCTTGCAACCTGAGAAAAGAAAAATAATTGCAAAAAGAAAAAACAAACCTTTCTTCAAATTATCACCATCCGAAATTGAAATGTTTGTTTTTTACTTCTTAATTTTTATTTGTTCTTTGTTTTATTATTCTATATTTTTAAACACTTTGTAGATGTTTTCAACAATATCACTTGGCAACATAGATGCTTCACCAAGAATTTTCTTTGTTTCATCACCTGCACTACCGTGAATAAATACACCACAACAGGCACTGTTAATAGGTGAATATCCTTGTGCAAGTAGGGAAGAGATAATCCCTGCCAAAACATCACCACTGCCACCGGTAGCCATTCCGGGATTTCCTGCATAACTAATATATGTTTCTTCACCGTTAGAAATAACTGTGTCAGCACCTTTTAGTACAGTTACAACACCGTATTCTCTGCTAAAGTCCTCTGCTACCTTTTGTGGATTAGCTGAGATTTCTTTTACCGTAAGTCCTGTCAGTCTACTCATTTCTCCGGGATGTGGTGTGATGATAATATCACAACTTTTTTCCTTTAGTAAATGTATATGATTTGCAATACAGTTTAGACCATCAGCATCAAGTACCATAGGAATTTTACAGTTTTTTACAAGATACTGTACAAGGCTTTCTGTATCTTTATTGTGGGAAAGACCACAACCAATAAGTAAAGCCTTTGACTTTTCTACATTTTCATTTATAGTGTCAATATTCTTCATACCGAAAGAAGGTTTATCACTGTTATCAACCGGTAAGAAAACTGCCTCCGGTACAACTTGTGCAACAATAGGGTAAACTGATTTTAATATTAATAGTCTAAGTAGTCCAACACCTGTCCTTAAAGCTGATTTAGCAGATAAAATCTCTGCACCTGCCATACCATAACTACCACAAATAGATAACAAAGAACCCATACTACCCTTATGGGCATTGTATGGGCGTGGTTTGATAGTATTTTTTAGGAACTGATAATTAATTTCTTTCATAATCTTGCTCCATAATAAAAATTACTGTACATTTCTAAGTAACTTAACAACCTGAATTTGAATACTTGGGTTTAGCTTTGGTCGCATACCCTCAAGAATAGTGTTGTTAGGTTTCATAACTACTGCAAGGTTGCCTCTTGCTTCATTATAAAATGTAAATGCATAAACATCATCATCATTAACATTATCAACTGCAATAAAATACTTGTTGATTCTTTTGCCGGTATATTTTTCGTTAAACTTAACCATCTCTTTGATTTCGTCAATACGAATTCTGACAATCTTTTTTCTTCTTCTTTTAGCAATAATCTTGTCAACATTAAGAGTATTGTCAACTACTGAATACTCATATTCAATTTTCTGATAATTAATAAGCAAAAGTGCAGTTGGCACTAAAGCAAGAAGTAGGAAGAACCCTATGTAAATAAAATAAGCAGAAATAACATAAGCAAGGCTAATACATACTGCCGGAATAATTAGTGAAAGTAAAATATATACTACTGCTAAAATATTGTCCTTAGCTTTTCTTTTTCTCTTAACAACCTGTTCGCAAAATCCGTCCATTTATATCTCTCCTTTGTTAATAGAATGATAACATAAATAATAAAAAAATACAACAAAATAATTACAAATACTTGCATTACACATTGATAAATGTTAATATAATAGAGATATGTAACACTATGACGAAGAAAGTAGTGACTAAAGAAATAATCAAAGAGATTTTTGCCTTGGCTGAAAGCAAGAAATTATTTTTAGTTATGAAGTTCCCTTCTGAGTGGCAACACTGAACAAAATGTAAAGTGAACTTGTTTGCTTATTTATTAACAAACATTTGTAGAGGAAAACATTGTTCCACCGTTTATTAACAAACAATTTGTAGGGGCGAACATTGTTCGCCCGTAAAAAACATTTACAGTAGGTGTTGACGGTAGTCACCGTTATATGACAACAGAGTGTTTGCTCAGTGCAAAAATGTGGGTGGTACCACGGATTTAATTATTCGTCCCAGAGGTTTTCTCTGGGACTTTATTTTTTATGGAGGTAAAAATGGACGAAAAAATCATTAATCTAAAAAAAGAATTAAAAAATGAACTTGAAAAAATCCAAAACCTCGTTGACCTTGACAAAGTAAGAGTTGCTTACCTTGGTAAAAAAGGTAGTGTAACCGGTCTTTTAAAGGGAATGAAGGAACTTTCTAATGAAGAAAGAAAAGAATTTGGTAAGAAAGTAAATGAACTTAAGGCAACTGTTGCAAAGAACATTGAAGAAAAAACAGCTGAACTAAAGGCTAAGGAAATTGAGAAAGAAATCAACTCAATGCCTAAGATTGATATTACAACTCCTGCTAATTTAGTTAGAGGTTCATATCACCCAATCACTCTTGTACAAAGACAATGCGAAGAAATTTTCCGTTCAATGGGTTTTACTGTTGAGGATTATTCAGAAGTTGTTACTGACTATGAATGTTTTGAATCCCTAAACATTCCTAAGCATCACCCTGCAAGAGATATGCAGGACACATATTATCTTGAAAACGGTCAGCTACTAAAGTCACAGACTTCAGCAGCACAGAATGCTATTCTTAAGAAATACGGCAAGAACCTAATTGAAAACGATGTACCAATCAGAGCAATTTTCCCGGGCAGATGCTTTAGAAATGAAGCAACCGATGCTTGTCACGAAAACACATTCTTCCAGATGGAAGGTGTTATGGTTGATAAGGATATTAGCATTTCCAACCTAATTTACTTTATGAAAACTATGCTTTCAGAAGTTTTCCAAAAAGATATTAAGGTAAGACTTCGTCCGGGTTTTTTCCCATTTGTTGAACCGGGTTTTGAACTTGACATTAGCTGTCTAATCTGTGGTGGTGAAGGTTGTGCATCTTGTAAGCACAGTGGTTGGCTTGAACTTTGCCCATGTGGTATGATTCACCCTGAGGTTCTAAGAGAAGGTGGCATTGACCCTGAAAAGTATACAGGCTTTGCCTTTGGTCTTGGTCTAACAAGACTTGTTATGATGAAGTATGGCGTAAAAGATATTAGAGATTTAAACAGTGGTAACTTAAAGTCATTATCACAGTTTACTGACGATAAATAAGGGAGGTTTTAATTATGTTTTTATCTATGAACTGGATTGAAGATTTTGTTGACCTAAGTGGTCTTGACAAAGTTGATTTAATTCATCAATTCTCCCTTTCTACTGCAGAGGTTGAGAATGATATTTTCTTCAAAGGCTCTGATTTAAGTGGTGTTGTTGTAGCAGAGATTAAGTCTGTTGAAGAACACCCTGAGTCAAAGAAACTTCACCTACTAAAGGTTGATGCCGGTGAAGATGAACTTACTGATGTTGTTTGTGGTGCACCTAATGTAAGAGTAGGTATGAAAACTGCTTTTGCTAAGGTTGGTGCTAAGATTGGTGAAATTGAAATTGCACCACGACCACTAGCCGGTTATATGTCAAATGGTATGTGTTGTTCTGAGGCTGAAATCGGCATTAGTGACGATAACTCAGGTATTATGGATATTACCGATGATGTAGCTAACGGTACAGATATTAAAGATGTTTATGCTATTGACGATATTATTTTTGAAGTTGACAACAAGTCACTAACTAACCGTCCTGACCTATGGGGTCACTACGGTATTGCAAGAGAATTTGCAGCTTTAGCACATAGAGAACTAAAGCCACTTGAAGTTGACGACTTAAAGGCATACAACAATCTACCAAAGATTGATATGAAAATCGAAGACCCTCTATGCCAAAGATATTCTTGCTTACAGGTTGAAAATATCAACAGAAACATCAGCCCTGTAAATATGAGAATTAGACTATTCTATTGTGGTATGAGAGGTATCAACTTCCTTGCTGACTTAACTAACTACTTAATGCTTGAAATGGGTCAGCCAATGCACGCATTTGACTCAAGAAAAGTTGAAAAAATCAGAATTAAGCGTTTTGACAAGCCATTCACTTTCCAGACACTTGATGGTGTTGACAGAAATATCGATGAAAATACATTGATGATTTGTAACGATAACACACCTGTTGCAATTGCAGGTATTATGGGTGGCCTTGACTCTGAAATTGTTGACGATACAACAACACTAACTTTGGAATCAGCTACATTTGACTCAGTATCAGTTAGAAAGTCAACTGTAAGACTTGCTCACAGAACAGATGCATCTATGAGATATGAAAAGTCACTTGACCCTGAAATGACAGTTACTGCTATCGGTAGATTTGTTAACCTACTAAAGAAGTACGACTCAGACATTAAGGTTGTTTCTTCTCTAACAGATGAATATGCTTATCACTACGATACAGTAGAACTTGACTTTGACAAGAACTTTGTTGACAGATACACAGGTATTGAAATCAGCAATGACACTATTGTAAAGACTCTAGAGTCACTTGGCTTTAAGGTTACTCTTGAAAATGACAACTTTGCAGTTGTAGTTCCTTCCTGGAGAGCAACTAAGGATGTTACTATCAAGGCTGATATTATTGAAGAAATCACAAGAATTTACGGTTACGATAACTTTGAAATCAATACAACTCGTTCACCACTTTATCCTGTAAGAATGGATGAGGTTAAGGCTGATGAAGAAAAGATTAAGGATATGCTTGTTAAGAAGTACAACCTTCATGAAGTACATTCTTATGTATGGGCTTATAGTGATGAACAAAAGGCACTTGGTATTCCTGTAGAAGAAAATATCAAACTTGCCAACGCTACTAACCCTAACATTGAAACAATCAGAAAGTCAATTATTCCAACTCAGCTTTGTCAGGTTAAGTCAAATGTTGGTTATGCTCCTGAATTCGGTATCTTTGAAATCGGCAGAGTTGTTGAAGGTCTGGACAGTGACAACAAGTGTATTGAAAAGAAGAACCTTGCTATTACACTATATAGCAAAACTGCTGATATTAAGGATCTTTACATTGAACTAAGAGATATTCTTGCTACAATTACTGATGACCTAAAGCATAAGTCATTAACATTTGAAGTAATGGAAGCTACTAAGAGCTATGAACATCCTGTTAACCTAAACAAGGTTATCCTTGATGGCAAGACTATCGGTAAGGTAGGTATTGTTCATCCTGTAGTAAACAAGAATATTGATAAGAAAGCAAATATTGTATTTGCTGAAATTGATATTAAGGAATTTGCCGGTGTTGAGAACTCAAGTATTCAGTATGAAGAACCATCAAAGTTCCCACCAATGACATATGACCTAAGCCTAGAGCTTTCTCCTGATGTTTTCTATTCTCAGTTACAGGAATGTTGGAAAAATGTTGGTACAGAAATTCTTAAGAATACAAAGATTGTTGACACATACGATACAGAAACAATCCACAGTATGACAATTCGTTTTGAATTTTCTTCCAACGAAAGAACACTTTCTTCTGCTGAAGTTCAGAAAGTTATGGACAAAATTGTTGAAAATCTAAAGGGAATTAATGTTTCTTTAAGAGGTTAATTTATAGGGCTACTACTAAATATTGTGGTAGCCCGTAATTTTTTGTTCAAAATATGCAATAATCAGTTGACACAAACACCTTTATATGTTAGTATTATATTAATTGATGATAAGGGCATATAGCTTTTATTACTACTTATAGTTGGAGGTGTTTCCTTATGTTAGATAAGACAATGATTTTCTCAATTAACGGTGACCGTGACCAAGAGATTAAGAATGCAATGATTTCTGTTTATAATTCTCTAAAGCAGAAAGGCTATAACCCAATTAATCAGCTTGTTGGTTACATTCTTTCAGAAGATCCTACTTATATCACAACATATAATAATGCTCGTAACATTATTAGTTCTATTGACAGGGATGAGTTACTGGAAGCACTTGTGAAATCATATTTGAATATTTAACAAGTATTTTTGGAAGAAATTTGAAATTTGAGATTCGCAAGTGCCTACTACACTTGCGTCTTTTTTGTGAAAGAAGGTTTACTTTTTATGGCAGATAAAAAAGAATTTATGACATACAAGGGCAAGCCACTTGTAAGATGTGGCAATGAATTATATTACGGCAGTATGGATGAACCTTATGTTATCCATCTTGTTGTTAAGTCAACTAAAGATGTTAACGGTCTAAAGGTAGCTGATAAGGTGGCTGTTCAGCTAATGGCTACTGACCCTGACCTGTCTCCAAGAAAGCAGATTGTAAAGTCCAGCGAAAAAGCCGGTCTTTTCCTTGCTATGGATATTGCTGAAGCATGGCTACACAAAGCCCTAAAGACCGCTCAAGCAAATAAAGCTAACTAATTTAGTTAGTTGCTCTCAAAGTGTTGTAATTAAAGCTTAGTTGTAATTAAACTTTAGTTACTGTCAAATTTATTTTAAAGTAAAATTTAAAACGAAAAACTCCCTTTTTAGGGAGTTTTCTTTTTGCCTTTATTTTAATGTTATGATTAAATTTTATTATTGTGATTATAATTATTTTCCGTTGCAAATTGCTTTTCTAAGTTTGTGTGTGTAAATTTTAGTTAGATAAATTAGGGTTTGTAGTGATAAATGCAAAGTGTTGAATTTTAGCAAATAAGGCTCCCTTGTGTAAAGGGAGCTGTCGCTCGTAAATTGGAAGAATGACAATTT
>NZ_JBBMEY010000061.1:0-8177 GCF_040096285.1 Ruminococcoides intestinihominis
GTTGCACTTGTTATTATAATCTGCCGCTCCCTCAGACGAGGGAGCTGTCATTCGTGAATTGCAGAGCAATTCACCTTTTAAAGAATGACTGAAGGAGGGATAAAACTATAAATTAGATGAATTAATCGGTTATTATCTAATTTATCTACATTACATAATCAACCCCACAAACCCAAATTTATCAAATTAATCTTAACACACAAACAAAATTGAAAAACCCTAATTTATCAAATTAATCTTAATGCACAGATAAAATTGAAAAAAACAAATTTATAGATTAACACAATCAAAATTAAAAGACAAAAGAAAAAATCCGGTAGGTTTCCCTACTGGATTTTGGAGCTAGAGATGGGAATTGAACCCACGACCTATTGATTACGAGGCAATTATTCTACCACTGAACTACTCTAGCATAATATGTGATTTATTATATGTTTAAGTACAAATACTAATAATTATTTAACACTAGGCAACATAAATAATATAAGCTTTCCTCACTATTTTGTCAATATATAGAAAGATATTAATATATTTGTTCAAGGAGCAGTAAAACTTATTCACTAAAAGTGAAAATAATATAGCAAATATATGACATACCAATAATAAAAAGCTATAATAAACTTATAATCATTTAGTATATAAAATTCACCTAATAATAATTACTTTTGTTTATGTAATATTAAAATAGCTGAAATCTAATACTAAAATAGGGGTGTTGTTATGGCAAATAAAAATCTAGGTAATTTATTAAAAATCTATCGTAAAAATTCTTTACTTACTCAGCAACAGGTTGCTGACGCTTTAAACATAAATCGTACAACCTATACTTATTACGAAACCGGTAAGACAGAACCATCTATTGATACCTTACACAAGCTTATCAAGATTTTCGGTATCACATATGATGATTTATTACCATCAGAAAAGAACCCAAAGAGCATTAAGGATTCTTTCCTAAGAGCAAAGGGTGATGAGGCGATTTATAACCTAACTAAAGAGGAACAGCAGTTCATTATCTCTCTAAGGGCAATGAGTCCTGAAGAGAGAGAAGAATTTCTAAAGAATTTAAAATAATTTGTAATAATTATTTACAAATTATTTTTACTGTGTTATAATACACAAGATAGCTTAATCACGGATTATGGAGTATGCCACAATGTGGATTTCCTGTTTCCTTAACCTGTGAAAAAAGCGATAAATAATGAAAGGTGGAAAACACAATGCTAAAAGAAGAAAAGCTTGCTATTATGCAGGAATATGCTACTCACGAAGGCGACACAGGTTCTCCTGAAGTACAGATTGCACTTCTATCAAAGAGAATTAAGGATCTAACTGCTCATCTACAGCAGCATCCAAAGGATCATCACTCAAGAAGAGGTCTATACAAGATGATCGGTCAGAGAAAGAGCCTACTTAAGTATCTTACAAAGGTTGACATCGAAAGATACCGTTCAATCATTAAGAGACTTGGTATCCGTAAGTAATAGTAAAAATTTAGGGCGAAGGGTTTTCCCTTTGCCCTTGTTTTGATAAAAAAACTTTTTTGCAATAAGTAGTTACAGGATTTTCCAAGTGCATTTAGCAGTAAAACGAACACATATTTATCCTTTTATTTATATTTTTATGTGGTGGTTTTATTGCTAAAACCGAAAATCCTGTAAACAAAATTTATTTATAGGAGGTATTGCAAATATGAACAAAGCAATGGTATTTGATAAGTACAGAAAATTTGAAACAGAATTTGCAGGCAGACCACTGGTTGTTGAAACAGGTAAAATGACTCAGCTAGCTAATGGTGCTTGTCTTGTTAGATATGGCGAAACAGTTGTACATGTTGCTTGTACTGCTTCTGAAAAACCAAGAGAAGGAGTTGACTTCTTCCCACTATCTGTTGACTATGAAGAAAAAATGTATTCAGTAGGTAAGATTCCAGGTTCTTACCTAAAGAGAGAAGGCAGACCTTCAGAAAAGGCTATCCTTACTTCTCGTGTAATTGACAGACCAATCAGACCTCTATTCCCTAAGGATATGAGAAATGACTGTTCAATCGTATGTACAGTAATGTCTGTTGACCCTGATTGTCAGCCTGAAATTGCTGCTATGATTGGTACTTCAATTGCTATTTCAATTTCTGATGTTCCTTGGAACGGTCCTGTTTCTTCTTGTTCAGTAGGTTTAGTTGATGGCGAAATCGTTATTAACCCAACACTTGAACAAAGAGCAGTTTCTGATATGGCAACAACAGTTGCTTCAACATCAGAAAGAATTGCTATGATTGAAGCCGGTGCAAACTGTGTTGATGATGACACAATGTACAAGGCTATTATGGCAGGTCACGAAGCTAACCAGCCAATTATTCAGTTCATCAAGAATATTCAGGAAGAAATCGGTAAGCCAAAGTTTGACTATCCATCAAATGAACCTGATCACGATATGTTTGAAGCAATTTACAACTTTGCTGAAGCTGATGTTAAGGTTGCTATGGATACAGACGATAAGAACATTCGTGACGAAAGACTACTTCCAATCTATGATGCAGTTCACGAAAAGTTTGATGAAATCTATCCTGAACAAGAAGCTAAGATTGACGAATGTATGTATAAAACTCAGAAGACAATCGTAAGAAGATGGCTACTTGACGAACAGAAGAGAGTTGACGGCAGAGGCATGGACGATATTAGACCACTAGCTTCTGAAGTTGGTATTCTTCCAAGAGTTCACGGTTCAGGTATGTTCACAAGAGGACAAACTCAGGTTCTTACAGTTGCTACTTTAGGTTCTGTTTCTGAACAGCAGTATCTTGACGGTATTGATGAAGAAGAAACAAAGAGATATATCCACCATTACAACTTCCCTAGTTACTCAGTAGGCGAAACAAAGCCAAGCAGAGGTCCGGGCAGAAGAGAAATCGGTCATGGTGCATTAGCAGAAAGAGCTTTAAAGCCAGTTATTCCATCAGTCGAAGAATTCCCATACACACTAAGACTTGTATCAGAAATTCTTTCTTCTAACGGTTCAACTTCTCAGGGTTCAATCTGTGGTTCAACACTTGCACTTATGGACGCAGGTGTTCCAATCAAAGCTCCTGTAGCTGGTATTTCTTGTGGTCTAATCACTGAGGGTGAACGCTGGATGACAATGGTTGACATTCAGGGTGTTGAAGACTTCTTCGGCGATATGGACTTTAAGGTAGCCGGTACTAAGGACGGTATCACAGCTATTCAGATGGACCTTAAGATTTCCGGTCTACTACCTGAAATGGTTAAGGAAGCTCTAGCAAAGACTCACAAAGCAAGAAACTACATTCTTGATGAAGTTATGCTAAAGGCTATTCCTGAACCAAGACATGAACTAAGCAAGTATGCTCCTAAGATGTTCACTACTCAGATTCCTGCAGACAAGATTTCTGAAGTTATCGGTAAGAGTGGTAAGGTTATCAAGGAAATTCAGGCTGAATGTGAAGTTAAGGTTGACATTACAGAAGAAGGCGAAAGTGCAAATGTATTTGTTGCCGGTATTGATACAGAAAAGTGCCAGAAGGCTCTTTCAATCATTGAAATGATTGCTAACGGTCCTGAAATCGGTGCTATCTATATTGGTAAGGTAACAAGAATTATGGACTTCGGTGCATTTATTGAAATTGCACCGGGTATGGAAGGTCTATGCCACATTAGTAAGCTGGATGTTAAGAGAACAGAAAAGGTTACTGATGTTGTTAATGTTGGTGATGTTATCAGAGTTAAGGTTGAAGAAATTGACGATAAGGGCAGACTAAATCTTTCAAGAAGAGCTGTTCTAATTGAAGTTGACGGTTTAACTCCTGAAAATACTCTTGAAGATAGACCAAGAAGACCTCATAACAATCACAACAGAAACGGCAGAAGATAATTTAATCTAAGCTAATAAATTAAGGGTTGAAGTTTTAAAACTTCAACCCTTTTCTGTTACCTAATTTTCTTTATTCCTACAATCTCTTCCCCATCAAATTGATAAATCAAATCCAATGACTTGCTTTCCTTATCATAATGATACAGTTCACAAGGATACCACCAATTTGTATTAAGCTCAAGATAAACATAATAGTCACCGTTGTCATTAAATATTTTCATATTGATTTTATCATGCTTTACATTTTCAATTGCATCAAGAATATCATCCAGTACAGGTGTTATTTCTACTGTCTTTCCGGTTTCATCAGATAATTTACTTGATGGTACAAGTTCATCATCATTATAGGAAGTGAAATAACTATAAGAATATATCTCAGCATTATCTATTTCAAAAGGTTCTATTGACTTTAAGTCAACATCAGTGTCAAGGAAATTATCAATAGGGTCTTTTGAAGAGTAAATTCTGTAATAATTTTTCTCAATTGACTTATTATTTATAACATCACTTTTCAAAATATCAATATCATATTTATCAAGCACATCACCTTTATCTACAGTCACCACATCAATAATAGGTTGGTTTTTATCGGCAGCACCAACTATAAGATATAAGCCATAACCTGCTCCAACAACTACCGAAGCCAAGATTGTAACTACCATTAACCAAATGCCTATACTAATCAATATGTTTTTACATTTGCTATTTTTCATGTATTCACCCCATTTATATAAACATAAATATCAACCTTTGGGTAAAGTATATTCTATAATAATCCAATAGTCAATATCTATATATTATGGTGCTTCTTTTTCAGAAATCACTAACCATTCATTGTTATCATCTTTAGCAATAGAAAGTCTTACTGGTATATCAGCCGACCCTTCTACACATTCGCCTGTTGTTTTATCAATAACTTCTTTTGAATAGTCAAACCATAAGTAGCCAACATCATTATAAAGTTTAACTGTATTAAGGGAAAATTCAGCATTTACCTTATAATCACCTGGCTTTGTATTTTTATCCATATCATAACTACATAAAGACCAAAGTTCACCAAACTGTTTCTTGGCTTCTTTCTCACTTCCCACAAAGTTTAAAGCCTTATTAATCTGTTTAACAAGTGGTTCAACTTCTTTTTCATCAGCTGAGGAATAGCCTTTATTGTACTCAGAAGTTAATTCTTTTCCAAAATATTCTTCCATATAACTTTTCTCTCTTGTATTATTAATAAAAAACACAGTAAACACACCTATTACAATTACCAAAACAGCAATTACAGACACATTAATAATCTTCTTAATTTTCTTCTTTTTCTGTATTTTGTTGATATTATCCCACACTTGATTTTCTGCTAAATCACTTATTTCGGTTTTAATGTCTTGTTTTGCAATCCAAAGTTCCTTTTTACATTCATCACAAGTTTCACAATGATTTTCAACAAACTTTTTGCTTTCTTCACTTGCTATATTATCAGCTACTAAGGGAATTAAGTCCTTTACAATTTCACAATTTTTATCCAAAACTTAAACCTCCATTTCCTTAATCAACATATTTTTTCCACGATAAAATGTAACCCTTGCCCACACTTCACTTTTACTGAAGATTGTACCAATCTCAGCGAAGGAAAGTTCTGCAAATATCCTCAACACAAAAACTTCCTTATAGGGTTCTTTCAATGTGTGAAGATGCTTATGTATTTGAATTGCCATTTCTTTATCTGTTAATTTTGACTCAAAGTCATAGTCGTCAACAATATTTTCATTTTCTAAATTGATATTCCTTTTTCTCTTGTTGTAGTGCTTGTAATACAAATTCTTTGCAATTTCACAAAGCCAAGTTGAAGTATATCCTTTGTGCTGATAATTTTCGTAATACTCCAATGCTTTATAAAAGGTTTCTGCAGTTAGCTCCTCAGCCAATGAACTGTTCTTGCAAAGCTTTAGCAAATAGCCATATACCAACTTATAATTTTCTTTATATATTTTTTCAAATGACAACCATCCTCACCTCACTTCCAACACTATAATCCTTTAATATGACTTTCGTTACAAACTTTTTTAATTTACACAAATACTGTCCTTTATTTTTTCATAGGTCTTTTCACCGATACCGTAAACCTTTACAATATCTTTTTTATCTTTAAAAGTACCATACTTTTCTCTATAATTCACAATGGCATTGGCTTTAGTTTCACCAATCATTCTTATGGTGCAAAGTTCCTGAACCGATGCAGTATTTATATTTACAATTACTTTTTGTGTAGTTGTATAGGTCTTTTTATTCACATTTTGGTTGTAATATGTGGAAAACTCAGTTGTAGCAGTAGCATTAATATTTTCAGTTTTTACTGTATGAGGTACAAAGTCAAAGAACACATTGACCAAAACAAGAACCGTTGCAAAGATAATTCCAACTATTACAATTAATTTTTCGCTAGATAACTTTTTCTTCATAAAAATCACCAATATAATTATACACTGCACCAAAAATTAATACAATTAATTAATTGACTTAATATGTGAAAAGATATAAAATTAAATGAGAATGGAGTGGAGTTATGACCAACAAATCAAAATATTTTATAACTATAATGTTCCTTGCCTTTATCGGGGTATTTGCTATATTATTTTGGGTTGTACCTAAAAGTGACTTTAGCCCAAAAGAAAAAAGATACTTACAGACTTTTCCGGAAGTTTCTGCAACAACACTAACTGACGGTTCTTTTGAAACTAAGTTTGAGGATTACATAAATGACCATATGGTTATGCGTGATGCATTTATGGGTATCAACAGTTACTCTAACTTGCTTGTACTTAACAACGGCAGTGATGGTGTTTATAAGTGCAAAAACGGCTACTTAATCAACAAACCTGCTACTAACGAAAGACTTGACCTTAACCTTTCTGTTGTATCTGATTTTCAGAAAAAGACAGGCATTGATACTTCTCTAATGATTGTACCGTCAACAGGTTACATAATGGATAATGTGCTACCACATATTCACGAAAAGTACAATGATGATGAATATTTCAAAACAATAAACAAGTATTGTAGCGAGAATAATCTTTCTAATATTGACCTTAGAACCACTTTTAAGGCCAACAAGGATAATACTCAGATTTACTACAAAACAGACCACCATTGGACTACTAAGGGTGCTTATTTAGCTTATAATCAGCTATGCAGTAAATGGAATATTAAACCTGCAACTAGGGACAAGTTCACTATTCAAACTGCCAATGACTTTTTAGGCACAACATACAACACATCAGGTTTTTGGCTAAATGAAAGTGATACTATCGAGATTTGGAACAACCTTAACAACAAGTCAACTTGTAGTATTACTGCAAACGGTATCACCACAAAGTACAACTCAATGTACTTTACAGACCAACTAAAGGGTGCTGACAAATATGCAGTATTCCTAAACGGCAACAACCCAGTTACTACAATTAAGAATCCTGATTGTAAAAACAATAAGAAGCTACTAATCATCAAAGATAGCTTTAGTCATTGTTTAGCACCATTCCTAAGCGAAAACTTTAGTGAAGTTACTTTGGTTGATATGAGATATTACAAGAAATCTGTCAGTGAAGAAATATGTTCAAAGACTAAATTTGACAAAGTTTTGGTTTGTATGGAACTTGATAACTTCCTAGCTGACAAGGACTTTGCATTCCTTGAATGATTTATTTTAAGTAAATTTCGACTTAATAACCACATAATTAAACGGCTATAATCACAAGTTATAGCCGTTATTTTTATGAAAATTTTCTTATGAAAATGCAATAATTGCATTGAAATGATTATATTATCAGCCTACAATTATATGTATATATTTGAAATAATTGTATCAATTATTGATTTTCATTACATTCACTAAAATTAAAATTCTTCAACCCAAAACATCCAATCATTTATTCATTTTCTAACATTCAATTTAATTTCCGTAGGATAGATTTTATCTAGCTTTTTCCGGATATTTATTTTTTTACAAACAGTCAAAACACATTAAAAACCCAAACAGAACCCAATCACTTCCCAATCAAAACCCAACAATATAATAAATTAAATAAATAAAATAAATTAATAAATCAAAGACTGTGAGGCAAAAGTCCCTTTTGCTCCCTCTCGGTCTGCTTGTTTTTTCTTTTTAGTTTTAAGTTTCTCAATTTTATGATGGTGGTGGAATAGGTTAGTTTATTAAATTTGGGTTTGTGGTGCTAGAACTTGCCTTGTTATGTGGTAGATATTTAGAATTAGTAGAAACCATCCAGCCTTCCTTG